>JAKLJW010000011.1 GCA_023150935.1 Candidatus Binatia bacterium
CCGTCGAACGCCATCCCGATTTGCGCCCCTTCGGCCACCACCCGCGCCTGCATCGCGGCCGTGTGCAGGGCCCCGGCGTCACGGTTGATGTTATCGCCGTCGGGCGCGGCGCCGATGGTCGTAACGGCGGCGCCGAGCGCACGGAAGATCTCCGGCGCGACCCGGTAGGTCGCGCCGTGGGCGCAGTCGAGGACGATGCGCACCCCTCGTAACGCCGCGGACGTGGGCACCGTACCTACCACCGCGTCGACGTAGCGGCCCGACGCGTCCTCGACGCGGGTCACCGTGCCGATGCCGCTCCCGGTCGGCAACGCCGGCGCGTGGTCGGCCGCCGCGAGCAGGGTGGCCTCGATTTCCGCTTCGGCGTCATCGGAGAGTTTGAAGCCGTCACCGGCAAAGAGCTTGACGCCGTTGTCGCCAGCGGGGTTGTGCGAGGCCGAAACCACCACCCCCGCTGCGGCTCCGAGCCGGCGGGTCAGCAGCGCCACCGCGGGCGTCGGCAGCAACCCGGCGAGCAGCACTTCGGCGCCCGCCGCACATAACCCCGCGGCCACTGCGCTTTCGAGCATGTCGCCCGACCGGCGCGTGTCGCGGCCGATGACCACGCGCCGCTGCCCTCGCAATGCCGACCGGGTCCAGTGGCCAAGTGCCTGACCGACCCGCACCATCGTCTCCACCGTTATCGGCTCGACGTTCGCCGTGCCGCGAATCCCGTCGGTGCCGAACCAACGCCGCGCCCGGGTCACGTCACGTCCTCCAGCTCCGGGCCCCGGTGATTCGCCGGGAGCCCGCCGCGAGTCGGATCGAAGGGCCCATGAACCCGCAATAGCGGCTGATGGGCAGGGGCGTGTAACGACTTCGCCATGCCGCTGGTTCGTTCGCTTTCGGGCGCGCGCCGCTATCGGCCACGGCTGCTCCGCTTATCAGTCCAGAGCTTCAGGTCAACCGTCGCCGGATCGAGGTCGACGACCTCGAGACCGTTCGGAACCACGACCCGCGGCGTCAGTCGGTGCGTGCCGGCGCCCAGACCGTTGGCATCGACCTGCACCAGGATACGCGACGGACCGAGGTCTTCGAGCAGGCGCCGCGGGCCGCGCACCATTACCCGCACGGTCGCCGGCGTCACCCGATGCTTGAGGCCGGTGCGCTGAACATCGACGGCAACGCGACCGATCTCGCGCGCCGCCTGTACTTCGGCGATGCGCACCTGCACGGCGACGCGGTCGGCGCTGTACGTGAAGTAATCGCCAACCGGCTCCAGCAGGAGTTCGGTTTCCACCGTACCCGCGCCCGCGGCGCTGACGTCCAGCTTCTCGGTGCTCACGGCGTCAACCTTACGCAGGGGGGCCTCCGGCCCGGTGACCTCTATCGTCTCGGGGGCGAGTTGCGTGTCGACGACCTGCAAGTCCGGGGAGATCTTGCCCGCCAGACGCAAGCGGACCGGCACCACCTTCTGCGCGACGGGTTCCAGCTCCAGCGTCACCTGAGCGGGATTGATGCGCGCCACCGACACGCCGCGGGGCAGGTTGAGCGACTCGACGCCGAGACGGAAGACGGCCGGGCCCGGGCGAATTCCGTTCAGATCGAGACCGATCGACAGTCGGGTTCGATCGACGCGTCCGAGCAGCGTGCGCGGGCCGACGAGCCGCACGTCGATGAAGTCGACCCGGGGGCTGGTGATCATGAGGTTGGGCGGGATGTTGCGCAGCTCGAGCGCGGCCCGGAACGACTCCTCCGCGTCGCGCTCGCCGAAGTTGACGAAGGCCCACAGACCGAAGGCGATCGCCAGAGACAGCAGCTTCAGACTCAGATTACGGGTGAAGGCCTGTCGGATGCGCTCGCGGTCGAAGACCGTTTCACGAACCCGCGCCCACGCGTGCATCAGGTCTTTGCGATCGAGCTTCATCGCACCAAAAGTTGCTGCAAGGTAGCGCGCAGCGTCCCGGCGTCGACCCCGCGCGTCAGGCGGCCCTCGCGCACCAGCGAAATGGCCCCTTCCTCCTCGGAAATGACGATCACCACGGCGTCGGTTTCCTCGGTGAGCCCGATCGCCGCCCGATGCCGGGTCCCGAGGGTCTTGCTGACGTGAGGGTTCTGCGTCAACGGCAGAAAGCAGCCGGCCGCGATGATGCGGCCGCGGTGGACGATCAGCGCCCCGTCATGGATCGGCGAGGCCGGCTGAAAGATACTCGTGATCAGCTCCTTGCTGACCTGGGCGTCGAGGGTCGTTCCGCCCTCGACGTACTGGTTCAGCCCGACCTCGCGCTGCAGCACGAGTAACGCTCCGATGCGGCGGCTGGCCAGCAAGACCGCGGCGCGGACGATCTCTTCGAGATCCTGCTGCTGCATCTCCGGCATGCCGGCAAAGAAGCGCTGCGCCCCGACCTGAGTCAGGGCACGGCGGATGTCGTCCTGAAAGATGACGACGATGATGAGCAGGAAGGCGCTCAGGAAGTTATCGAGGATCCAGTTGAGGGTGTAGAGCTCGAAGTAACTCGACGACAGGAACAGCACGAACACGACCCCGAGACCGATGAGCATCTGCACGGCACGGGTGCCGCGGATGAGGTCCATCAGCCGGTAGATCACAAACGCGATTACCAGAATGTCGATGGCATCCTGAAGACGCAGATTTGCAAACAAGTCGAGCATCGAACCGTTCCGGCGCGGCGGAGTCCCCGATCCGCGCCCCGAAAGTCCAACGATCCCGGCTGGCCGCGACCGCCCACCACACGCGCGCCTGAGCTCCGCAAGTTCGCTTCCGCCTTACCTTTTTTGCCGCGCCGTTGCCAGCGCAAGGCATCGAACCGGGAAGCGCGGACGCCCCTTTCCCGCCGGCGACAATCGGGGTCTGCGGTGCGGGTCGCGCTCCGGTTGTCGGTTCCGGATGTACTTACGCCAGTGCGTCCGCACCGGCCATCGTCAGTGGCGGCGCGCCCCCCGCGCGACAGGCCCGGATGATCTCGTCGATCTCCGCACCGTCGAGCACCTCTTTCTCCAGCAGTACTTCGGCGATCTTGTGCAGGATGTCGATGTTCGCGGCCAGCAGGTCGCGCGCCTGCCGATAGCACTCGCTAACGATGCGGCGCACCTCGGCGTCGATCTCCACCGCGGTCTGATCCGAGTAGTCCTGCAGTTGCGTGAAGTCGCGCCCGAGAAAGATTTGCTCCTCCTTCTTGCCGAACGTCATCGGTCCGAGCCTGTCGCTCATGCCCCACTCGCACACCATCTTGCGCGCCCAGTCGGTGGTCTTCTCGATGTCGTCGGCCGCGCCGGTGGTGATGTGACCGAGAATCAGCTCTTCGGCCGCCCGCCCGCCGAAGCGGATCGTCAGACTGTTGAGGATAAACTCGCGGGTGTACGAGTGACGATCGTCGAGCGGGACCTGCTGAGTCACGCCGAGCGCCATCCCGCGCGGAATGATCGACACCTTGTGCACGGGGTCCGCCCCCGGCAGGAGCTTCGCCACCAGCGCATGCCCGGCCTCGTGGTAGGCCGTGTTGCGCCGCTCTTCCTGGCTCATGATCATGCTCTTGCGCTCGGCGCCCATCATGACCTTGTCCTTGGCGATGTCGAAGTCGGCCATGTCCACCCGCTCCTTGTTCTGGCGGGCGGCGAGCAGCGCCGCTTCGTTGACGAGGTTTTCCAGATCGGCGCCGGCAAACCCCGGTGTCCCGCGAGCCAGCAGGCCGAGATCGACGTCGGGAGAGAGCGGCACGCGCCGCGTATGGACGCGCAGGATACCTTCGCGCCCCTTGACGTCGGGCCGCGGCACGACCACGCGGCGGTCGAAACGGCCCGGTCTCAACAGGGCCGGATCCAGCACGTCGGGACGGTTGGTTGCCGCGATCAGGATGACACCTTCATTGGCCTCGAACCCGTCCATCTCGACTAGCAACTGGTTCAGTGTCTGCTCGCGCTCGTCGTGCCCCCCGCCGAGACCCGCCCCCCGGTGACGGCCCACCGCGTCGATCTCGTCGATGAAGATGATGCAGGGGGCGTTCTTCTTGCCCTGCACGAACAGGTCGCGCACGCGCGAGGCGCCCACGCCCACGAACATCTCGACGAAGTCCGAACCGCTGATCGAGAAGAATGGCACACCGGCCTCGCCGGCGATCGCCCGCGCCAACAGCGTCTTGCCGGTACCCGGAGACCCCACCAGCAGGACGCCTTTCGGGATCCGGCCGCCCAGCTTGGTGAACTTCTTCGGGTCCTTAAGGAACGCGATGATTTCCTCGAGCTCTTCCTTGGCCTCGTCGATACCCGAGACGTCGTTGAAGGTGACCTTGTGGGTGTTCTCGTTGAGCAGCTTGGCGCGGCTCTTGCCGAACGACATCGCCTTGCCGCCGCCCACCTGCATCTGTCGCATGAAGAAGATCCAGACGCCGATCAGCAAGAGCATCGGGAACCACTGCACGAACAGGACGATGTACCACGGATCGCCATCTTCCGGTTTAGCGGCGATCTTCACGGCCTTGTCGCGCAGCAGTTGGACCAGCCCCGGATCCTCCGGAGCGTACGTCTTGAAACGTTCCCCGTTCTGGTACTTGCCGCGGATGTTCTGGCCCTGGATGGTAACTTCCGTCACGTCGCCCTTTTCGACGGACGACAGGAAGTCACTGAAGACCACCTCGGGCTCCTTCGACTGCTGTTTGTTGAACAGATTGAACAGCAGCAAGAACATCAGCCCGAGGACCAACCACAGGGCTATGTTTCGTGAAACCTGATTCACCTAATCCCTCAGTAGAATAACGGCGTTACGCGACCCTAACACACGCCCTATGCACCAGCAACGGGCCGTTTGGGGGCCGGAGCGCTCGAAACCAGCCGCAAATCGGACCGAAACCGCAACGCGCCGGACCGGCGCTCGACCGCGCCGCCACCCGGCACGGGCACCAGCGCCCGCCCGCGACTCCCCACCGCCAGCGCCGCCATATCCTCCAGATGAACGCGACCGAGTCCGCGCAGGTGCCCGCGCTGCCGCCGCAACCAGAGGCGCACGACGCGCACCCGCAGAGCAAGCGGCAGACCTGCCATCCCCGCCACCGGCAGTGACCCGCCGAGCGGGACACGGCTTTCGACGACATCGTCGAGCCAGCGGTCCTCGGTGGCGAGCACGCCGGCAGTCGCGGCCAGAACGGCATCGATCGACGGGTTCAAGGCACGGAGCAGGGGCAGCACTTCGTGGCGAACGCGATTGCGCAGGAAGTGCCGGTCGTCGTTGCTGGCGTCCTCGCACCACGGCAGGCCGCGCGCCGCGAGAAAGGCGAGGACGTCGCCGCGGCTGCACGCGAGCAGTGGCCGGATAAGCCACCCGTCGCGTACCGGTTCCATACCCCCGAGACCGCGGCGCCCGGCACCGCGCACCAGGCGCATGAGCAGCGTCTCGGCCTGATCGTCGCGCGTGTGTCCCGTCGCCACGCGAGCGCAACCCTCGATGCGAGCCACCCGGCGCAGAAACGCATAGCGGCGGGCCCGAGCGCGGGCCTCGAAGTTGGCACCGGCTGGCAGGTCGGTGGCGCGTTCCACCGTAAAGGAGACACCGCAGCGCTCGGCAACCGTGGCAGCGACGGCGGCGTCGCGGTCGGCCTCCGCTCCGCGCACGCCGTGGTGCAGGTGAGCGGCGTGCAGCGTCACTTCGAGTCGCGGCGCCATCGCGGCCAGGGCCCCCAGCAGCGCCACCGAATCGGCTCCGCCGGAGACGGCAACGAGCACCCGGTCCCCCGGCGCGACCATGCCGTGGCGGGCAAGTGTGCGCCCGACGACCCCCAGAAATCGCTCGTCCGCTCGGCGGCCCATAGGGTCAGTGTCGCACCCCCGGCCCTCCGGAACAATAACCGCGGTCCACGGTCCGACGAACGCCGCCCACCGGGGCGGGGTGTAGCGGCAAACGTCAAAGCCGTCGCCGCGCGCAGCCTCGCAGGGCGTGCACCGTCTATTTCGGCTGCCGGCGGCCGTCCGCGCTCCGAGCCCACGCTGTAAATCGGCACGGCCGCGTGCTACGCCCGGTCGGCCAGTCACCGCCGCCGCCAATGGAATCCGCCAACGCCAACGCCGACCGCATCCTCGCCGTCGTCCGGCGGTATTGGGGTTACGACACCCTGCGGCCGTTGCAGCACGAGGCCATGCAGGCAGCCCTCGCGCAGCGCGATTCGCTCGTCGTGATGCCCACCGGCGGCGGCAAGTCGCTCTGTTACCAGGTGCCGCCCGCCGTCACCGGACGCACCGACATCGTCGTCTCGCCCCTCATCGCCCTGATGAAGGACCAGGTCGACGCCCTGAGCGCCTGCGGCTATCCCGCCGCCGCCCTGCACAGCGGCATGGACTTCGACGCCCTGCAGGATGCCCGGCAACGCATCGCCACCGGTCGGGTCCACCTCGTCTTCGTGGCCCCCGAGCGATTGCTGACGCCGCGCATGCTGGATCTCCTCGGCCGCGTCGACGTGCGCGCTTTTGCCATCGACGAGGCCCACTGCATCAGCCACTGGGGCCACGACTTCCGTCCGGAATACCGCCAGCTCACCCAGCTCAAGGAGCGCTTCCCGCAGGCCAGCGTCCACGCCTATACCGCCACCGCCACCCAGCGCGTGCGCGACGACGTCGTCGTGCAGCTCGGTTTGCAGGACCCGACCGTACTGATCGGCACGTTCGACCGGCCGAACCTCGTCTATCGCGTGCTACCGCGGCGGGACGCCGCGGCGCAGACACTGGAGGTAATTCGCCGGCATGCAGGCCAGGCCGGCATCGTTTACTGCATCAGCCGCAAGGACGCCGAGTCCATGGCCGCGGCCCTCGCCACGCGTGGCATCCGGGCGGCGCACTATCACGCCGGCATGTCGCCCGACGCGCGCCGGCGCACGCAGGATGCGTTTGCCGCGGAACAGATCGACGTCATCGCCGCGACCGTGGCCTTCGGCATGGGCATCGACCGCAGCGACGTCCGCTGCGTGGTGCACGCCGGCATGCCGAAATCGATCGAGCACTATCAGCAGGAGACGGGCCGGGCCGGCCGCGACGGTCTCGAAGCGGAGTGCGTGTTGCTGTACTCGGCCGCCGACGTCATCAAGTGGGAGTCGCTCATCGAGAGCAGTGCCGCCGCGGCCGAGGCGCCACCCGAGACCGCGGCGGCGGCGCGGCAACTGCTCGAGCAGATGCGACGCTTCGCCACCGCGGCGAGCTGCCGGCACGCGCGGCTATCGGAGTACTTCGGACAGTCGTACCCGCGGGACAACTGCGGCGCCTGCGACGTGTGCCTCGACGAGGTCGAGGGCGTCGCCGACGGCACCGTCATCGCGCAAAAAATCCTGTCGTGCGTCGCCCGCGCCGAGCAACGCTTCGGTGTCGAACACATCGCCGACATCCTGCTCGGGGCCAAGACCGAACGGATTCGCAACTGGGGACACGACAAGCTGACCACGTACGGACTGCTGAAGGACACCCCGCGCAAGGCGGTGGTGAACTGGACCTACCAGCTCCTCGACGCCGGCCTGCTGGCGCGCACCAACTCTGACCGCCCGGTACTGACCCTCAACGACGCGTCATGGGCGGTACTGCGCGGACAACGAACCGTGCGGTTGATTCAGCCGAAGGCCGACGGCGTCAAGACGGCGCCGGTCGATGCCGACTCCTGGGCCGGCGTGGAGCGCGGCCTGTTCGACCATCTGCGGGCCTGGCGGCGGCGGGTAGCCGACGGCCGCGGCGTCCCGCCGTTCGTCATCTTCGCGGATACGACGTTGCGCGAGCTGGCCCGCGCACGTCCGAGCAGTCCCGGGGCACTCCTCGCCGTGCGCGGCATCGGCGAGCGCAAGCTCGCCGACTTCGGCGACGAGCTGATCCGCGAGATCCGAACGTACTGCGACGCGCACGCGATCGCGACCGACACCGCCGCGGGCAGCCCGCCCCGGCGGACCGGCGCGGCGGACCGCTCACCCCGCTGACACCAACTCGAACTCCCGACCCCGCACCACCGCGCGACACCGGCGGCCGGCCGCAGCGCCGCGGGTCAGGCCCGCGCTTCGAAGTCCGCCAAACGTACCGGCAGACGCTTCGCGCCCCACCCGCCGGGGCGCGCGGCGAACCGTCCGGCGCACGCCGCCCCGCATGACCCGCAGTGGCCGTCTTCGGTCAGCCCCCAGGCGCCGATGTCGTACCAGTCGCGCTCGATCGTGACCTTGCCGCAGGCGTGGCAGTACGTGCTGCCGCCCTCGGGGTCGCGGACGTTGCCGGTATAGGCGTAGCGGACCCCGTTGCGCCGAGCGATCGTCCGAGCGCGAGTCAGCGTTGCGGGCGGCGTCGGCGGAACATCGAGCATCTTGTAGTCCGGGTGAAACGCACTGAAGTGCATCGGCACGTCGGGACCGAGACGGTCCACGACCCACCGGGTCATCCGGTCGAGTTCGTCGTCGCTGTCGTTGTGCCCGGGGATGAGCAGCGTCGTGAGCTCGAGCCAAACGTCCGTCTCTCGCTTCAGGTACTCCAGGGTCTCGAGCACGGGGGCGAGATGCCCGGCGGTAAGCTCGTGGTAGAACGTCTCCGTGAATGCCTTGAGGTCGACGTTGGCGGCGTCGATGTAACTGAAGAACTCGCGCCGGGGATCGGCGCATATGTACCCCGCCGTGACCGCCACCGTCCGCACGCCAACGGCGTGGCAGGCCCGCGCGACGTCAATTGCATACTCCATGAAGATCACCGGATCGTTGTACGTGAACGCCACGCTCCGGCAGCCGAGGGCCACGGCCGCCCGCGCGATCGTCGCCGGCGACGCGACGTCGGCGAGCGTATCGACCTCGCGCGACTTCGAGATGTCCCAGTTCTGACAGTACTTGCACGCCAGGTTGCAGCCGGCGGTACCGAAAGACAGCACCGCCGAACCGGGGAAGAAGTGGTTCAGCGGCTTCTTCTCGATGGGATCGACACAGAAGCCGCTCGAGCGCCCGTAGGTAGTGAGAACGACCTGTGCGCCCTGGCAGGCACGCACGAAACACATCCCGCGCTGCCCCTCGTGCAACCTGCACGCGCGCGGGCAGACATCGCACTGCACCCGCCCGTCTTCGAGCGCATGCCAGTACCGTGTGGGTACGGTAGCGTCCATACGACCCAGCTTAGTACTCTGACTTCATGGATTCGCCAACGTGTTCTTCATGATGCGACCCGCTCGCCCTAAACTACTATCGCCGAAAGTCTGCGCACGGCGCGAAGAAATCTTCAGGCCATGGAGCGGCAGTGCCTTCCCGTTCGTCCCGAGTAGCGCCTTCTTCTGGCGCGTATCGAGGGACAGGCTCGGCAGGGGCGCGCCCCTCGATACGGAGCCCGGGGGAAGGGCTCCTACTCGGGGCGAACGGGCTGGTTGTTCGCTTTGGGTTGCGGGCGGTAGCCCGCGCTAAGCTTGTCGAAGGGTGAGCGGGTGCGGATACGTTGCCATACTTATGCCGACGAGTACTTAGCACCGATGCCGATGAGTTAAGGAGGCCGCACGTGACCGGCGCCCTCTTCGGTCCGGCCGCTGAAAGGATGCGGCCGACCCGGCCGGGGTTCGCGCCCCCGGCCCGGGATCCAACCGAAAGCACCCTGGGAGGGCGAGGCTCCCGCCGAGCCGCCCTCAGTTCGTCGCGGCTCGGCTGAAGCCTCGCCCTCCCCGAGGCGTGGTCTTACGGACCGGCGGTCAGAACGCCAGGATTCCCTCGAGAAATCCGTAATCGCCGCCGTTGCCGGCGAAGTTCTCGTTGATCACGCCCTGCCCCCAGGCATGGCCGTACACCGCGTTGATCGAGAAGAAGTCGGTCGGCCGGACGCTGAGGAGGAAGTGCAGCAGATAGGCGAGCTCGTACTGGCCCTTCGCCGCGGTACCGCCGTACCCGAAGATCTTATTCTGCGTCGGACCGCCGCCGAAGTACGCGAAGTCGTCGCCGCTGTTCACTCGCAGCCAGTGGAAGTCGCTGCGCAGCGTGACGCGCGGATGCGGATCGAGGATGTTCTGGATGAACACGTCCTGGTTGTTCATCATATTGTAGAAGGGAAACATCGCGTACAGCCACGCCGTGGGTAGCATCTGGTAGAACGTCCCGTGGGTGTCGTCGTTGGGGTCGCCGTCGCCCGAGCCGCTGTTGATGCCGATGCGGGTCCACGGTTGCGCCCACACCTCCGGAAAGCGGTAGCCGCCCTCGACGCCATAGGCCCAGGCTTCCTGCGTCAGGCTCTGCCATTTGCCCAACTGCCCGTAAGCGTAGAGGGCGCCGTCCGCGAGCCCGGGCCCGAGTTCGTGGACGTGCGCGGCGTTGGCGCCGATCGTGAAGATGTTCGCCGGCCGGCCCCGATCCTTATTGCGCTGCGCCAGCGGACGGTTGTCGAGATAGACGATGTCGCGCCGGTCGTCGTAGTAGAAGGCGAAGAAGCGGCCGACCGTATTGCCCACAGCCGGCGCATCCTTGAGGTAGAGGGCCGCGCCGCCGACGGCGATGTCGAGCTGGCGGTTGCCGTCGACCTCGAAACCGCCCCAGGTGGGCGTGAACCCGAACGCCGTCAGATTGAAGAGGTCCCAGTCCTTGGAGACCTGCCCGCCGGTGAAGCTGCGGCCGACGTTGGTGTAGTCGAACGGTCCGAGCAGTCGTTGTGCAAAACGCTGCGCCTGAATCCACCGCAGGCTCGGGTTCTTCGCGGGCGCATCGAACCCGTCGAGGTAGAGCTGGCGGCCACCTTTCAACGTCAGACCGCTGAAGCCGAAGAGGTTGCGGATCTGGATCCAGCCCTGCCGCAGGAAGGCGCCGTTCTGGTCGGTCTCCGGCGTATTCTGGTAGTACGATCCGCCGACGCCGACGGCGTTGGCCGGCACCTCGGCAAGGGTCGTGTTCTGGAACTGCAGGAACACCTCGTAGGGGTCGCGCGTCACCCGCAGGCCGAGTTGGAACTTGTTGGCCAGAAAATCGTAACGGTAATCGGGGGTGGCCGAAGTCGGCGCCGGCTCGAACCAACTGACGAACTCGCCGCGCAGGCGGTTGAAGAACTCGAGTCGAATCGTACTGTCCCACGGTCCATCGATTTCCATCTTCGGGATCGTGAGCCCGCGCGCCGCCGATGCCGGCGCTGCCGCCGGAGCGGGCGCCGCCGGCGTCTGCGCCTCGGCCGCCATCGCCATCAGCGCCATTCCGAGAATCGCTATCCCTCGCTTCATGTCCGAACCCCTTTCCGTACCCCGTCTTGCGCGGCGCGGCGCATGCGCCCGTCTACTCTCCCGAGGCGGGGTCCGCCAGAGGGGGGGCGATTAATCCCCGGCACCGCGGGCGGAGTTGCGCAGCCGCACGCGTCGCCTCGCGCGTGAAGGACAGCGGATCCGTGCCCGCGGGGTGCGGAGCCGGGCGGCAATGTGTTACTGACGGGGGGTGTCCGCGCCGCCGAATTCGTCTTCTCCGCAGTTGTCCACGAAGCTGTTCTTCGGTGTGGGGTCGATCTCCGACGGGGCCAAGACGGCATCCTTCAACGTCTTCCTGTTGTTCTACTACAACCAGGTGCTGGGGTTGCCGGCGACGCTGGGCGGTGCCGCGATTTTCGTAGCCCTGTGCGTGGATGCCGTCACCGACCCGTTGGTCGGCTCGCTCTCCGACAACTGGCACTCCCGCTGGGGGCGGCGCCACCCGTTCATGTACGCCTCGGCGGTACCTACGGCCGCCTGTTTCGTGCTGCTCTTCAACCCGCCGGCCGGTCTCGGGCCCGGAGCGCTGTTTGCGTGGCTGCTGACCTTTGCGGTCGGCGTCAGGGCGTTTCTCACTCTCTACATCATTCCCAGCAGCTCGATGCTGCCCGAGCTGAGCTCGGACTACGACGAGCGCACGTCGTTTGTCAGCTATCGCTTCTTCTTCGGCTGGGTCGGCGGATTGACCACCGCCCAGATGGGGTACCTGTATTTCTTCGCGCCATCGGCCACGTTCGCCGACGGGCGTTTCGACGCGGCCGCGTATGGCGCCTTCGCGGTGGCAGCCGCCGGACTGATCGGGGCGGCAATCGTGACGTCCGCGCTCGGCACGCACCGACTCATTCCGCTGCTGAGAGTACCGGCAACACGTACCGCGTTCTCCCTGCGACGTCTGGCGCGAGAGGTCCGCGAGGTGCTGCGCAATCGGTCGTACCGGGCCCTGGTGCTCGGCGCTCTGTTCGCCGCCGTCGCCGCCGGCTTCAACGACGTCGTCGGGCTTTACATGAGTACCTACTTCTGGGGTCTGAGCACGGCGCAGATCGCCGTGCTGGTGTATGCGCTCGCCATCGGGGCCATGCTCGCGGTAGTCCTCGCACGGCCGGTCACGCACCGGTTCGACAAGAAACGCACGCTTCTCGGGCTCGCCGGCGGCGCCCTCGTGTTGGGCCCGTTGCCCGTGTTCCTCCGCTTGTTCGACCTGATGCCTCCGAACGGGTCGCCGTGGCTGCTGACGACGTTGTTCGTCCATGCGTTGTGCATGGTGACCGCGATCGTGTCGATCGGCATCTGTGTCTCGTCGATGCTCGCCGATACGGTCGACGAGCACGAACTGGCCACGGGCCGCCGGCAGGAGGGCATGTTCGTCGCGGCGATTTCGTTCGTCGGCAAGGCGACGTCGGGCCTGGGCGGCCTGCTCGCCGGCGTGGCACTCGATGCGATCGGATTCCCGCGCGGGGCAGAGCCCGGCGCCGTCCCCGAAAAGCTACTGGTCGACCTCGGCATCGTGGTCGGGCCGATACTTCTGCTGCTCTACCTTCTGGCGGTGGCGTGCCTGTCGCGTTACGACCTCACGCGCGCCCGCCACGGCGAGGTTCTGAGCGCACTCGCCCAGCGCCGCGCCGCCGGCGCGAGTTGATCCCGGTTCGAAGCAGAACGCCGGCCGCGGAGACGCGGGCCGCCGCGACCGCCGACAGGTTGGACACGCGTACGGGCATCGAACCGATCGAGATCGCGACGTTCGTGCGCGCGGCGGTTTCCGATTACAGATGTCTGCTTGCCCGCGGTCCGGTGCCTCAGCGGGTCCGCGGCGAGGTTCTTCTGCGCATTGCGGCGGACCCGCCTTCGACTACCAGCCCGGCAAACGTCGCCGCCCAGGCGGCGAGCGCGAACCAGACGAACAGCCGTGGAATCGCCATCAGAAACGGCTCGTCGATGACCTGCGCCAGCTCGATGGTGCAGGTCGTGTACATCCCGAGCGGGAAGACCATGCCCCAGAAGCCCGGGTTGTACGCGAGCGGGAAGCGGCGCACGAGGTGCCGCCAGACACCGAGCACGACGAGCATGGGTATCCATGCCGTCGCGGTTGCCCAGAACAGCAGAGTCAGCCCTTCCAGAAACGGTCGCAGGCGTCCGAGCAGCGCATCGTGCGCGGCGTTGGCGATAAGCACGTCGCCGGCGAGGGTCGAGATCGCCACGGCCCCCATATCGATCCAGTACGGCGGGCTCAGCTCGGACGGATCGAGCGCCACGAACATGTAGCGCTCGAAGATCATGGAGATGATCCAGATGTAGAGCATCCCGCCGGCGAGCCAGAACACGAGGGTCAGAAAGAGAATCTCGTGCGCTGCTCCGGGAAACTGGCCGGCGATCTTCCCGCCGAGGAGCGACACGCCCTGAGTCGCCACCACGGCCACCAGCCAGCCTCCGTTCAGACCGTGCTCCACATCCGGCTTCCGGCGCCGGGTCGTGAAACTGCCGAACACCGCGTAGATCAGCGGTACGTGGATCGCGGCCGCGAGCACCCAGAGAGCCGTGGCGATACGCGGCTGGTCGACGACCACAACGCACTGCGCCCCGAGGACGCAGGTGCCGGCGACGACAGTGAAATAGCCCGCGCCGCGCGCATGGTCGGTGAGGTCGGACAGCACCCGCCGCGGAAAGCGAGCGAGCCGCGCCAGGTAGAGCGCCCACAGGACCACGTACGCCACGGCGTTGACGGCGAGGAGGGCCAGGCCCACGGCCGTCAGCCCGAGCAGGCAACTGGCAATCGACACGATGCCGGTTGCCATGACCAGAGCGAAGTAGACGGGGTCGAGTGTCGCCAGCCCGCCGCCGGTGTCGGTTACCGATTCGATTCTTTCGGATCGTCCGCCAGCCACCGCCGCACCTCCTCCGGCCCCGCCCATTTCCGCGGTCGCGCGCGTTTACAACGTCCCCGCGTGCCTCCGGGGGGCACCGTACCACGAACGGACGCGCAACCGGAACGGATCGGCCATGACAGGGCCGGGATCCGGCGCTTACGCCTCGCGTGTGCGATGGCGCCTGCTGCCCGGGGTGTGGTGAGGTCGGCGCCGAAAACTCCGGTTCGGCCGAGCCTCGCGCTGTGGTAGAGACCCCGGTATGACACGACGAGGGAGGAAAGCGATGAACGGGCGATGGGTCGGCGGGGCAGCGATGCTTGGTGTAGCGGTCGTTTGCGGCTTCGCGCCGGCGGCGCTCGGCGCGATGACCACCTGCAGGATGGACTTCTCGCTCGAGGGCTGGTCGGCGTTTTACGAGTCGGCCAGCGGTCGGGGCACGATCACTTGCGACAACGGGCAGTCGGCCCGGGTGGACATTCGTGCCAAGGGTGGCGGACTGACGGTGGGCAAGATGAACGTCGTCGACGGCCACGGGCGGTTCTCGCAGGTGTCCGACATCCGCGACCTGTTCGGCAGTTACGCGACGATGGAAGCGGACGCCGGAATGGTGAAGTCGGCGAGCGCGCAGGTGGTTACCAAGGGCACGGTGTCGCTGGCCCTATCGGGGAAGGGGCAGGGCATCGAGTTGGGCGTGTCGTTCGGCGAGTTCGTCATCGAAAAGGCTGGCACCGAGCGGAAGAAATAGGTCGCGGTCCGGAAGCCTGGACAAGACATCGCGACCTTGAGGTCGCAAGAGCACTGCGAAGGCGGCGGTTACCCTGTTGTCAGGGAATCATGACCACGGATGAACACATCGCGGGCAAGCGCCCGCAACCCACGGTCTGACCATGCATGCCGTGGGCGGGCGAGGCTCCCGCCGAGCCGCCACACCGACGTTCGGGTAAGCGGCCCGCCAAACACATATCCACCGCAGGTACCGGCCGAGCGATAACGGTCGCCGGAGATAACGGCGATGAGGCCCGACCAGCAACGACCTGCACGTCATCACGGCTTACGAGCCGGACTCCGCCATTTGGGAGTCGGGCTGCAAGACCCGGAGGAAATCATGAAGGTGTGTATCTCGTGTAAGCAGGAGGGGTTGATCCAGCGCCGCCCTATCGGTTTCACGGCCGAGTTGCGGGGTGCGACCGTTGTTGTCCGCGGGGTTCCGGCGCTCGTTTGCGGGAACTGTGGAGAGGAGTATTTCGAGGAAGCCGAGGCCGCCCGCGTTCGCCAGATCGTCGAGGCCGCCGCCCAGGCCGGGACGCAGGTCAGCATCAGCGAGTACGAAGCCGCGGCATGAACGGCAAGCGGCCGTCGGCCCTATCGACGTTGGGGGGAATTGCACGATTTGACGCCGGGAGGGCCTCGTTCGCTGAGTCATCTCCCCTTTCTCGCCGAACCTCTACACGGCTCTCTTGGCCTTACTCATGCCGCTCGGTGGCACTCGTTCAACTCGTTCAGGTCGCCCTACGTCCGGTCCCCCGAGCGACAGGGTGAAGATGGCTGCCCCCGTACCGGTGCTCGGATAGCCTGGCGATGTGAGCACGGTGCAGGAAATCAAAGCGGCGATTCAGGATCTCTCTCCAGCCGAACGCAAGGAGCTTGTCGCCTCTCTGCCCGCTTTGTTACCGGAGCTGGACGGCGATGCGCTGTGGGAAGGCATCATCCGCGACACGCGGCCGCGGCCTGCTCTCTCTGCCTTGCTCGATCCGGTCGAGCAAGCCTACCAGCGTGACCCCACCGCATTCCCGGAGACCTCCGACACCGAGTTCGACCGTCGCTCGTGACCTCCGGGGGCACACCCGAGTTCTGGCGATTGTACCGGGAGCTGCCGCGCAACATCCAAGACGCCGCGCGCCTGGCCTACGGCAAGTTTCGCGAAGACCAGGCGCATCCCAGTCTTCGCCTGGAACGGTTGCGGAGTGACCCGCGAGCGTGGTCTGTACGCATCACCTTGAACTATCGCGCCGTCGCGCTGCGCCACGGTGATGATTAGGTTTGGGTCTGGATTGGCAACCATCAGGACTTCGAGCGTCGTTTTCCAGCTTGAGGCACGGGCCAGGGGTCCATGCGACCGTCCGCATCCCATCGTGGGCGACTGCCGACAAGACCGCCGGCTCTGGATCGGCATGGGCCGCCACTGCGCCGCGTACTTGCCGACGACCCATTCCATGTCAGCCCACCTCATCGGAGGAGGCAAACGACGAGGCGGCGAGAGGGATCCAGTTGAGGTGGAACGGGGACCGATGTCGATTCGGTCAGGAGCGCGATGCGGCCTCGACGCGGAGCCGATGTCCGCCCCCTCTTCGAGGTAAATCAAGGGCTATTCGGCCGATTTCCGGAGGAGGGTCTTCGTGGCTTCCAAAAGGTACGGCTTGGCGGACCGCAACGCGTGCTCTCGGCGTTCGCGCTCGACGAACTCGATCGCCTGCTGCTCAGTCATCCTCTTGCCGCGGTTGCGTCGCCACGCCTGCGCCAGCCCACGCGAGAGGGTGATTCGGACGAGGTTGCCATCCACAATCGCCTTGACGACCGTGCCGCGAGGCTACTCGCTCCCATCAACTCACGCAAGTGCAACTCATCTGGATCATCGGCGTGAAGCGGGCGGGCCAATCCAATCCCCAGACTCCGGGTGAATCAACGACGCCTTGTGGGTCGTGATGGCCCTGTGGACCAGGCCTTGCCGCGGCGGCGGGCTCGGCGACCGCGCCTCGGCCGGCGCCGGCTACCCATGCGCCAGCCAGGCGCCCCGCGGTTCGTGCGCTCAGTTCGCCGCCTTCTGTTTCGTCTTCGCTATGATCGTCAGCTGCCAGGCGCTGGTCGGCGGTGCGTTGCCGGTATCCGCCACAAACGCCGTGCAAGTCAGTTTCTTTGACGTGGCAAGGACGCGCGCAGAGCCTTTGCTGACGAAGCCCGCCGCCAGGTCGGAGTCGATCGAGATCCCAACGGCCGCGCTCCCGAAAGTCACAGTCGCTCCGGGGGCGACGCTGAGAGACGTTGCCACGGGGTTGTTGACCGCCGCGCCACCGGAAGCCCCGAAGACTTCTACGCCGACGGTGACAGCAACTGCGTCGAGGTTCGTGCAGGTGAGGAAGGCCGCGAGAAATCCCATGTCGACATAGCCCGGCACGGTGAAGATGTGCTGGGTAAAAGGCGCCGGAAGTGGGCTGTCGACAACGCCGGCGTTCGCCGGTGTCGCCAGGACGGGGCCGAAAAGGGTCGCCGCCGCGAAAGATGCAAATCGCTTCATGTCAAATCCTCCTTCTTCGCTTGTCTATGCCTTTCAAGCCGGATCGCGTTACTGTCACCCGCAAACCGAGCCCCAGTGAGACCGCCTCCCTGCGGCTCGTGCCTACTTCCTTCACTTTGCACTCGCTTCGAACTTGCAGCGGAGCTCGTCCTTCGCGTCGGCCGTGACACCCCCCTTCGTGACCGAGACCAGCCAGAGCGGCGCGTAGTGATGATCGATGCCGTGGGGTGGCAAGGCGACTGGCGTTCGGTTCTCGTCCCGCGGCCACTCCACGTCGCCGGTGGCCGTGCGCGCTGGAATGAGCCAGTAGTCGCCTGTGCGGTATTTGTATTCCTTCCCCTTCTCCGGCTTCGGGAACTGAATCTGTACGCCGTCTTCGATCGTCAGCCAAACGTGCTCTCCTTCGCTCTCTTTGACGGGCAGTGCACCATCGGCCGATTTCCGAGCTGCCTGATGATCCCAGCGCCGCAGCTGCGGATGTTTCGCCAGGTCCTGGCCGACGGTGGATTGCGACCCTCCAGACAGGGTCACTTGCCGGAGGTCGCGATCGATTCTCTCGACTCGCAGCAACGACTCGGCCCGATTCTGTAGGACGTAGTCATCATCCACAATCTCGACCCAGTCGCCCTGCTTCAGACCTAAACGATCGTCTCGACCGAAATGCGCCAGGGTGACCGTGTTTCCTGTCACCGGTTCCACGATCGGGAAGACCACCGAGCCGTTCTCACGCGACCACTTGAACGTCGCTGTGCCGGCGCTGCCGGACGTGTGGATCTCGACTCGGTACAGTTGATTGCCCGCGCCGTGGTAGCGCATTTCCGGCTGGGTCGTGCAGGGATCGGTCGATTTGCGGTCCACATGCGCCTGGGCCTTTAGCATTGGCTTGGGGCGGTCCGACAGCTTCTTGAGCTCGGCTTCCCAAGTGCCCTTCTGGGCCGGCAGCACCTTAACCTGCCAGACAACCTGGCTGCGCGTGGCGGTGTCGGGGCCATGCAGGCCTAAGGCGACTTCACGGATGCTGCCTTCCTCGATGCGACGATCATCCTGGAGATGCGTAATGTGGCGTTCCCAGACGTCGAGGTAGACGAGGTAGCTGTTGCCGTCTTGGAGCTCTGCTGCCGAATCGGGGAATGGGAAGCCCTTCTGCCCCGTGTAGAGGGGCTCCTGCGCGTTCTCGCACAGCACACCATCCACGTAATAGCGTCCCTTACCAATACCGAAGTTCTTCGATCCGCCATCCAGCTTCTTAATCTCAAACCCCAGATCGTCTCCTTTCGGCCCCCCGTGCGGTCCGATCAGATCCTTTGCCAGCGTCTGCAGGTAGTGCAGCAGAATCGAGACCTGCTCATTCCAATCCGCGTCGACCTGTACGCGGCCCTGCTGCATGAGGACGCGCAGGAAGTGCTGGCTCGGATCGAACGTGTCGCGCGAGAAGTCGCCGCGGAGTTCGCCGTGCGTCGGTCTGAACTCAAACTCGTTGCCCATGCGGTCTTCCTAGCTGGCGAAGATGATGCCGGTCTCCAGGTCGGCCGGCGCGTACTCGTCCAGCCGGGCACGCAGGTTGGCTTCCCGCTGCGGGTTGAAGAGATCGTGGAAGACGCCCATCTCCGACTCATCATCCGCCCCGCGGCGGATCTCCTCGGCGCAGGCGCTCGTGAGCTGACAGTACGCGGGAGTGCCGTAGCGGATGCTGTTGAATTGAGGGCGAACGCGTGTCCGCTCTCGTTCACGCGCTGAGTCGATCTCGGCCGCCAGCTCCTGCGGCGAAAGGGGCGGCACCGCATCCTTTGCCTCCCGCCGCAAGGTTTCTTGGACAAGGCGTACAGCGCCGTCCGGCTGGCACTCCTACCGCCGCGGGGTACGTGACTCGTGAGGTACGTAGCAGAAGCGCATGCAGCCGAGCTGGCGGCGCGCCACGCGGACGAATCCATGAAAGATGCAGTTCTCGGCCAGCTCGATCGCGTGCGTCTGCACGCGGCCGGTCACCGTGCTGCGCGCGATCGTGAGGACGGCGTGCGCTACGGGGCAGCCCGGGGCGTCCAGCGCTTCGCGCTCGGGGCTCGTCGCGTCGAGGATGCTGTCGCTGATGTGAATGCGGATTGGATCAGTCGTCACCTCGTCCTGGATCACCTGAATAGAGCCGAGGATACTGTGCTCGATGGTGGCGCGGGCTTGAGTGCGGTGCAGCTCCAGGCTCGGCTTGGCGGGCTGCTGTGGCTCGCAATCACCGTCAAGCGTCCAGCCCGGCACCAGCGTACAGTGGCGAATCGTCAGCTCGGCGAGGTCGCCGATGCGCGGTTCCGTCGTGTTCTCGCAACCACATCCTGACTGCGACGCAGAAGGAGGCGGCATTTCCGGGCCCGTCACCTGCAGCGCTCGGCCGACGATCAGCAGGCCGTCAAGCGTGATGCGGCTGCCGAAGCCCCCCGAAATCCTGAGGGCATCGACAAGCGCTCGGTGCCGGTTCGACAAGCCGATGACCGGCCGCTTGCCGCTGCTGGCGCGCAGCTGCAGGCTCTGGTTCGCTTTGAGGTGCAGCTTCAGGTCCTCCTCCTCGTACAAGCCGCTGTCGGTGATCTCGATGACGGCGTGCTGCCACCGTTTCCCCTGCTGCGATTGGTCTTGCTCCCATTGATCGAGTGCGCTGTTGATTGTCGGATGCTTCTCCCCCTCGCCGACGCGGTAGAGGACGTGCTCGGCCGGCAGCGACAACGGCCGGCGGTACTCGCCGCCACCGATGGCAGCGCTGAAGGCGTACTGGTACGACACCCATACCGCCCGATCGCGCGGCGCATGCGCCGGTGGAAACGCGATGCGCCCGCGCTCCGGATCGACGGCCACCTGGTCGCGGCGCGGCTGATACACCCAGTCCTTCAGATCGGCGACCACGATCTCGTGCGCCCCAATCGGTCGTAGTTTCGTATCACCAGCCCGGCATTCTGACTCCGGCGCGCCGAGCCAGATTTGCAGGCTCTTGCCCTCGCCGTAGTAGTCCTCCATGCGGTCCTCGAACGCGGGCCGGCGAAGCGGTGTTGGCAGGTTCAGCTCTTCGGCGATGTGCGTCGGCTCGGGCTCCGGCTGCGGGCGGGTATACAGCGGCGTGTCGTTGCCCAGGATGCTGAAGGTGTAGCAGTGCGAAGTTTCGTCGAGGCGGTAGGCCGGCGCCTTGGTCACCGAATAGGATCTGAGCCGCCAGACGACGACGCCGGCGCTGGGGATGTTATAGCGCCCCTGACTCTTGCGCGATGCGATGCTCCGGACGTCGACCGTGTATGCCAGCGTGTCGAACGGGCCGTCGATCCGGTCTAGCGCATCGCCGTCCCGTAAGTCGGCCGTGCGCCCGCGCGGCAGACGTGAGTGGTTGACGTGCTGGGTCCAACCCAGCAGCGGGAATAACTCGACAACGCGCGCCGGCCAGCCGGCGACATCGTTGGCCAGCAACTCGATGAGCGCGAGCGTTCCCTTGCGGCACCGGTAGCGAATGGTGTTCGCGACATCACGGCGCGGGATGAGGATCTTGTGGCGCTGCCGCCCGCGAACAGTCGCCACATCGCCCGGCTCGCCTGCGTCGTGGAGGAAGCGGTAGCCAATCACGTCGCCGATGTATGGTACCACCCAGTCCTGGCAGGTCTCGATGAACCAGTTCTCGTGGAGCTGAGTGATGTCGTCCTCGACGACGTTCACCTGCTCGGCGATCACCCGCAGCAGAGCCTTCAGAACGTGGCCGTTCTCGGCGTCGCGCTGGCGGTAGACGGCCGGCAGTAAGTTGTAGAGGCGGTCGATGCGCGGGTCGAGGTCGGCGCTCATGGTCATCCCACGAGATTGAGGATCAGTGTGTCGGGAACATCGGGCGTCAGGAAGGCGATCTGGGCCGGGCGAAGCACGCCGCTGTCGGGCTGGGCACGGTTGACGGCGACCCGTGGTGCCGCACCTTTCTGCGTGCTTTCGGCCACCAGTTCCTCGACCCACTTCGAGATCTCGTCCGGCGTCACCAGTCGGCGGTGGCCAGGAAATATGGTATCCGGCACCTTCTCCGGTATTGCGCCAACGGCATCGACATCGACGTAGTCAACGCCCTCCACGGCTTGCATCGTGCTGACGACCTCGCTGAGGACAACGTCCTGCCCCAGCTCGCGTCGCTCGAAGCCGAAAACATCGAGCATGGCGGAACGGAGGCGCGCTGCCACCATCTCCCACTCGTACTCGGGCAGTACTCGGACGTTGGCGCTGATGACGAGGAGCGACAGCTCACGCACGGCGAGCTGGATCGGCTGGTACGGATCACCGCGGTCGTGCAAGGCTCGCAGGAGGTTGCGGAACAAGTCGGAACTCTCGTCGATCGGGATGTCGTCGATGCCGGCGATCGTGACGTGCACAAGCTGCCGGTGGCCGGCCGTCAGCCGCGCCGCGGCGGCCTTGCCGATGCCGGCGAAGGAGCGCGCGAAGTCGGCGTAGTCCTGGACGGCCACCAGGCGATCGAGTGCCATCACCCCCAGCGGGACTTTGCGCCGCGCCTGGTCACGGCTGTCTGGATCCGCCCCGCCCAAGGCGCGCTGCGGGTTGATCACGCCCTTCACGCCGAGCGGACGCGTCGCAAGCTGGCTGATCTGGCCTTCCTTGACGTTGCCAGCCTTGCCGATGCCCGTGCGGTACACTGCCTTGACGTTCTCGACGCCGGTCGGCAACCGCGCGCCGCGTTCGCCGTCGCCAAAGACGATCGCCGTCTTGTTCTGATCGTCGGTCTTGGTAATGAACTTCCGCTCCGCGCGACCCAGGCCCGCCGGCCCACCCGCCTCTTCCCATTCGACGCCATTGACCCGAATGGTCAGCGCACTGGCGGCACCCGTTGGCGTAGGAGCCGGCAAGTGCGTCAGCGGCGACTGCCGTAGCGCGAACTCCTGCAGTGCCTTGCCGCCGTCGCCGCTGCCGAGGACTTCCTCGCGCGTCTCGCCGTGCGTGGCCTTGACGACGTTGCCATAGATGGTGACGGTGTCGCGCTTGTAGCAGTGGGCGAGGGGTGTAGCGAGATCGATAAAGCTATGAGTCCTGTCATCGGGAAGATCGGCGCCGTCCTGCACCTGCACTGCCTGCGTCACGGCGGCGATCATGGCACGCTCACTCGCCGGCACGTGCAAGTCGGCACGCTCACCGGCAACGATCAGCAACCGGCCGGATTGCAGCCCGCCATAGAGATGGCCGAGCTCGATGCGTTTGCCTCCGTCGGGACGGTCTGAATGGGTGCCAACACAATCCGTCAACGGCTCCTCCGCCAGTGTCAATTCTTCGCTTTGGGCATACACGGACGTCTCGCGAACAGTCTTCATATTGGGCGCCGGCCAGTCCTCCCCCTCCCGCAGAGTAAGCCGGGTCGTTTTCGCTGTGATCCCGTATGCCGCGCGGCTGATCGGATCTGCAGTCACGCCGGTAAAGGCGCGCGGGTCCGATCCAGGTTGCTGAATAACTATATGGCTGCCGGAGACGATCTGGTCGTACGCGTTGTCCAGGTAGATGACGCGTTCTTGCTCGCCATCTGCCGGCCACTCGTGCCAGTACTCCGTTGGAAGAAGCTTATTGCCCTCGCAAGCCGGCTGCTTGCCGGCGTTGTACCCGAATAGCGATGCCTTCACGCGGAACGCGTACACCTGAACGGTGCTCGAATCGGTGACGCTTGCACTTTCCCAAACCCGATGCAGTGTCCCTTGCAGGTCCGGTCGTAACGTCGTGAGCAGCTGCGGCAGAAGGTCGCGGTGAGGGCCTGCCGCCGTCTGAAGATCACGCGTGAGGCGGATGCTGCTTGTCGGGGGACGCGCAGGTCGGACGGTCAGCTGTTCGATCAGGCCGTTCAAGTGGACTCTACTAGGAGCCTCTTCTGGTCCGTTCTGCGAGGAACCCGAAGCCGCGGCTTCCTGCAGCTCGACCCTTGTTCGGTCTGCCGCAGGCTTCGGCTCGACCTTCTTCACGTGGCGCACGATCCAACCATTCGCCGGTTGACTGAACAGGAACAACAGCGGATCACCAGGCCGCAGGTTGGTTCCCGTACCGGCAAAGTAGATCACCTGCTTGTCGATGGACTTGGAGTCTTCCGACAGGACAATCCGCTGCGGCCGCGTCAGCCGCACTTGCAGGTTGTTCCACTCGGCGCGGGCGTGAAGCGGCTCCGAGGTCTCGAACGACTGCGGCAGCTCGCCCGGCCCTGGGAGGCTCTGCGCGCGGCTGCCGGCGGGGATCTCCACTTCTCGGCCCGGCTCCAGCGTGTAGGCCAGGTAGACGCTCGACGCGACGCCGGGCCGTAACCGGTAGCCGACCAGCCGGGCCAGCTCGAGGATGGACCGCCGCTCGGTTGCGGTGCGCAGGTAGCCTTCGTTGGCGATGCGCTCCTGGTAGAACGTCAGCACGTCGGCCACGATCGCCCAGGCGTCGAGCAAGGCGATCGCCGCATCGTCAGGAGTGCGCGCCGTCAGGCGCGACAACGGATAGCGCCCAAGGACGTTCGGCTTGCCCAGTGCGTCGGACTCCTCGACGTCGACAGGCATGCTCTGCAGGCGCGCGAGCATGGTTTCGAAGAACGCCGCGTGCGTGCCCACGCGGTAGGCGAGCGCGGGCAGCCCGGGCCGATTGGCGATGGCGATCGGGGTCACCCGCTCGACGCCTTCACAGCAGCCGCACGGTGCAGTCATCGCCCGCCCCCCATTACTAACCGGAGCCTTCCATGCTCGGGGAAGTTCGGATCGTTGTCGCACTGCGCGATCTCCGTCGGACTCAGGGGTAGGACACCGTTTGCCTTCTCGCCGTTGTCTCCCTCATACAGCCGCTCCAGCTTAACGACCTGCACGCTCTCGACGCCGCTCACCGCTTGGGCCGCGGCGACCAACTGGCTCAAGAATATGCCGCCGCCGAAGCTGAGGTTGTCCGGGTGGAAGAAGCCGCGCCGGCCGTCGTTCATGATCCGGTTGCTGAAAACGTCGAGCAGCGCCGCCTCGACATGACCGCGCAGGTAGTGAGGGAGGACACAGACGTGCATCTGAATGTCCAGGGGCACGTAGCGCGCCTGCTGAACCACGAGATCGTGCCCCATGCGGCGGTATCGGTGCAGATACCCGGCGATGCGGTTCGCGACTTCGGGACCGGCCGTTTGCCTACCGGCAGGGTCGATCGCGACCTGTGCTTCATACCAACTGCCGGTCCAGCGCAGTGCCGCTGCAGCGCGCTCGACACCGACGAAGTGGTCGGCGGCCGTGCGCTCGGCCAGGCGCGCGTAGTCGTCCGCCGTGATGGCGCGCTCCGGCCTGCTGCGGAACGCGTGCGGCGCTAGCAGCTTCACCTCGGCCAGGGGCTCCGGATCGACGCCGCCCCGAGCCGGCAGGGGATTGCGTGCGCGCAGGCTCGCGCCGCTCCGCCTGTCGCGGAACACGATGTGGAAGATGGCTTCCGCACCGACGTTGCCGGCGGCGCCGTTGCCGATACGGTAGGTGGCTTTGAACGTGGCTCCCGCATCCGGCTGCCGCCCCAGCTCGCCGTCGCCAAAGCGCAGACAGGCCCGGCCGGTGTCGTCCACCTCGGCGACGAAGTGGCGGTCATCGCCCGTGCTCCCCAGGAGGTCGCGCTGTGCCGTCCACCTGGTTCCGTCCGACGCGCTCAGCTCCACGTGCGGGAGCGCCCGGCGAGCATCCTGCTCCAGCCTCCGGGAGGCCGGGGCCTCTGCCGCAGGTAGGGGCTCGTGGAACGTAAGGGGTGCTGCTTTCAGCGTCGGCCGGAAGCGCCCCGGGATCTTCGTGATGTCCGCGGGCCGACCCTCCGCCTCGCACACCGCTTCGCTCTGTTCCTCGGGTACGGCACCGGGCAGCCGCTCGACAACCGTGCGGCCGTGATCGACGAGAATCACGTTGCCGCGAGCCACGCTGATGTCGGCGATCAGTTCGCACTTTGGCGCCGACCCCAGAGCCGATATGCAAAGTGGGAACGGCAGCGCGTCTTCGGGCGCCCATTCGATCTCCACTACCGGGACGCCGTACAGGTGATCTTCGATGCGCGTGACCTTGGTAAGCCGTGCCGCGTACCGATGCGCGCGGTCGGCGTCTTCCGGCTTGCCGGTTCTGGCGCCGAGCACCTCCTCGAAGATGAGGATGTCGCCCGCCCTCAGGTCGTCCAGCGCTCGCCGGCGCGGGGGATGAGCCGGAGCGGTCACGCCCTGCTTCACTTCTTCCTGCTCCGGCCCCGGCGATGGTTGCTCCGGTTGCACCCATTCGTCCCGTAGCGTTGCCGCGGTGGCGCCGCGCGGCAGGCAACATTGCCGGTCGCCCCAGGTGTAGAAATGAATCTCGTTGTGCGCCGGGCGCAGCTCGATGGACGCCGCAGTCATCGGCTCGAAGACCTCGTATCGCTCCGCTGCCACCTGCCGCAGGTCTTCCTCCGAGAGCGTTCGGCCGCCGACGCCCAGGGCGTCGTTGTAGCCGGTGATGAAGAAGACCTCGTTGGGATCGAGCGGCAGTGGCGTGTCGGTCTTGATGCACACCCACGCGCGCGAGTTGCAGCCGTCGTGCATGGGATAATCGATCAGGCGCACGTGACGGCGGACGGAGACGCGTTGGCGCGCCGTGTCGAGGTAGGCCTCGGTGGCGACGGCGTCCTGATCATAGCTGAGTTGATCGCCCGCGTAGGCGAGCAGCTCGACGAGCGCGATGCCGAGGTCGGGTACGTGGCGCTCTTGCCACTCCGGCATGATGAGCGCCAGCCGATCGAGGATGAGCTGGCGAAAGCTGGCGTAGTCCTTCGCCAGGTAGCTGATGTCGGGTTCCGTGCGCTCCGGCGGTGGGCAAACCGGCTCCACCTTGCAGTCGAGATCGCTCGGGCAGTCGACCTTGAAGCTGAACTGGACGCGGTAGTAACGCTGATCGAACTCCGGGTACGGGTCGAGGATTCGCTGCCCCTCACTGCCCGTTCGGGTCTGCACGAGCGATAGCGTATAAGGGGAGAAGTCGCCGGCGCGGTCGAGTGTAATGCACAGGGAGTCGTCGCGCTCGGGGTCGTCCGACTGCTTGGCCTCGACGTCCAGGACCACGATATCGCCCGCCGGGATTCGACGCCCGCCTTCGATGAGGATGTTTTCGGGTCGAACGTCTGTAGGAATTCGGCCCAAGGCGTACACGCAGAGTGTCGGATGCTCCTTCGGTTTCCCAGACCGGTCGAACAGCTCGACCTCGACGTAGTCGAGGCCGTTGAGGTTCCGCCGGCGCACTTCGTGGCGGCGCCGGTCGTCCCGGCAGCTCAGCGACGGCGCGTCGCTCATGCCGTCCTCCGCGCGAAGCGCTCCTGGCGCGCATCCCCCGTACGCAGCACGGCGTACTGTACCAGCACGTAAAGCGTTGCCTCTTCAGGGGTCACCTCCACGGCCCGTACCTCGATCAAATCTCCGAGCCAGCGCTGCAGCCCGGCTTGGATGGTGAACTGCAGCGCCGTGGCCAGCTCCTGGCTGTTGGGGGCGAAGACCATCTGCAGCAGGCCGCTGCCGAAGTCGGGGCGGTTCACGCGTTCGCCGGGCGCGGTGAACAGGAACTGCTCGATCATGTCGCGGATGTGATCGGCGTCGTCGGTGGTGCCGGTGCGGCCACGGCTGTCGAGATGGAAGGGGAAGTCGATGTGCCTCATGTCCCCTTCACCCGCGTCTGCGTGCTGATGATGTTCAGGTTGCCAGTCGGTGTGGATACAGCCTGGCTCTCGCTGAGCAGAACCGACTGGCGGCCGGCTCGTACGCGCGTGGCAGCCGTCAGAAATTTCGCACTCACGCACGGGCCTCCCGACTGAGTCGGGTTGGGGCAGCCCGACACGCTGTACTGGCTCGACTGCGTCACGACCGGTTGCCCGCCGACCTTCACGCGCTGATTGGTGGTCATCGGCTGTGCTTGCCCCCGGTGGGTGCACTGGACGGTTGCCCCTTGGTGAAGGAGGTTCGCGGCCATCACTGCACCTCCAGCGCGTCACCGTTGATCGAGACCTTGTTGCCGCTCAGCTTCACACTCGCGTCTTTGCCGTTGCTGATCTCGATGCCGTTGTCGTCGATGACGATCTTCATGCCCTTCGCCGTCTCCACGGTGACGCCGCCCTTACCGGAGGCATCGTTGACGGTGATGGTGCCGATGCCGGTCTTCAGCACCTTCGTATCCGGCGAGTACTGGCTCACGGGCACCTCGTTCTCGCCCCAGAAGCACCCTGACCAGATCGGGTGGTCCGGATTGCCGTGCTCGAACTCGATCCAGACGAACGAATCCTTCGGGGGAATGAAGAACATCCCCACGTTCTTGCCCGCGTACGGCACG
Source organism: Candidatus Binatia bacterium (assembly GCA_023150935.1). Lineage (NCBI taxonomy): Bacteria > Candidatus Binatota > Binatia (SeqCode) > Binatia bacterium. The sequence continues at coordinate 27,652 of JAKLJW010000011.1, forward strand.
CATGGCATGGCCCAGCCGCTCTCCTCCTCGCCGAAGACGTCGGGCACCCTGGCCTTGATGCGCCCTTGCTTCTTGCCCTTGTTGGCGTCGCTGTCGTCGTTCTCCGTCACGACGCCCCGGTACTTGCCGTAAAAGCGGCGCCCGTCCGGTTCGTTCATCGCCCGGTCTCGTTCCCGGCCGTCGGGCGGCGGGTCGAAGGGCCGTTCGCTCCTTCGCGAGCCGGTCGGCCGGCAGCCCCGTAGGGGCGGCCATTCACCAGCCCAGGGCAACGCCCTGGGTTGGCGTGCCCACCATAGACATGCAGCCCTGAAAGGGCGTAACTCGATGCGGCATGGCCCAATCCCTCGCCAAAGTCCTCGTCCACCTCATCTTCTGCACCAAGAACCGCGACCCCATCATACCCGCCGAAACGCGGCCCCAACTCCACGCCTACCTCGTGGGCATTCTGGTCAACCTCGGTTGCCCAGCCCTGCAGGTCGGCGGCACCGCCGATCACGTTCACGCGCTGTTCTCGCTGGGACGGACCACAACGGTCGCCGACGTTGTCGAAGAAGCCAGGAAAAGCTCGTCGAAATGGATGAAACGGCAGGGCGTTCAGGCTTTCGCCTGGCAGGCCGGCTACGGTGCGTTTTCCATCGGCCAGTCGCAGGCGCCGGCCCTGGTTCGTTACATCCAGCAGCAGGAACAACATCATCGGCGGCTCACTTTCCAGGATGAGCTGCGGCGATTCCTTGATCGGTACGGCGCTTCCTACGACGAACGATATGTGTGGGATTGACGCGGGGGTCGAATGTCGCCGGGCGTTTGAATAACGCCCTTTCAGGGCTTGGCTGGCGTGCGGGACCACCACCCAGGGCGTTGCCCTGGGCTGGCGAATTTCCGCCCCTTCAGGGCTGAAATCGCCAGGGCTCATATCGCCACCATGTTCAACCTCGCGCCCCGGCCCTCGCGCTTGAGGGTGAAGCTCTGCTTGTACCGCCCGCGCTGGATGCGGTGTGTGACGCGTTGCACGTAGTAGGTGCCGTCGTGGGTGCGCCCGGCGCCGCGCACGTCGACGGGCCGGCGCGCGCGCAAGACGCGCCCGTAGCGCACGGCGTCGACCTCGCCGGTGGCGACGACGGCATCGGCGGACGCCATCGAGGCGCTGAGCGCCTGCAGGATGGCCTCTGTCAGGCTGAGGTTCGCCGTGTCGCCCGACTGCGTCTTGCGCAATGGTGTTGCGGCTTGGCTGCCCAAGCTCGCATTCAGGTTGGCCGGCACCGGCACGGGGATGGCGCGCTTCGTCGTGGGTTCGATGATGCTGAACTCGGGTGAGGTTGGGCCCAGCGCATTGAAGCGGAAGACCATCGGCTGATCGACATTGGTCAGCGCGCCCATGTTCATCGTCAGCGCCGGCTGCGACGGCCCCTGCCGCTGGTCCGGTCCCCAGTGTGCGGCCGTGAAGCCGGGAATGTCCGTGGGCTCGACGTAGAAGACAAAGCCGTTCTTTCGTGCCAGCCGCCGGACATACTCCAGATCGGTGCCGTGTTGCGTCCGTTTGCCATCCGACTCGGACAGGGTGTTGTCCGTCTCCTTCACGTCCGGCTGCAGCCCGTACGTGGCATACTCCCGCAAGATAGTGGTGACGATGTCGGAATCCTTCTGATTGGAGAACGTCTTCTTCTTCTCTTCGAGATCGAGCCGGGCGCTCATGTCCTCGCCCTTCACGTCGAGGATCGACCGTCCCGGCTCGTTGCTCGGCACCACCTCGTGTTGAGTGACGATGCCGTCGATGAGCACCTGCGGCAGCGCGTTGACGATGACCATGACGATCACCCGGTTCGGCGGGTCGAGCGTCCCATCGGCGAGCAGGCCGTAGTTCAGCTGCGAGTCTTTACCGATGGCGAACTTCATCTCGAAGCCGTCGCGCCCTTCATCCGTGTTGATGATCTCGATCTCGCGCAGCGCATCGACCACGGCGAACGGGGCCGGCAGGGGTACGGTCGGTCCGATGAGGAGCTGGAGGCGCACGCCGAGATCCGGCATCGTCTACCCCGCCTGCGGCATGGCGATGCGGAGGCGCCGGCCGACCTCGAGGAGATCGTCCGGGCGCATCGCGTCGTTGGCGTCGCACACGCGCCAGAACTGCTCGGGATCGCCCAGGTAGCGGGCGGCGAGGTTGTCGAGCCGGTCGCCTTCCGTCACCGTGTGCTCGGCGACAATTGACATCCCCGCGCCGCTCGGCACGAAGCGACGGCGCAGATAGGCGACGGTACGCCCGCGGGCGATCTCGAAGGTGGCGATCTCAATCCCGGCGTAGCGGCTGTTCGGCGGAAACATGGCTCACCTCACCGCGGGCGTTGCCATGACCCCAGGCGCCGCCCGGGGTTCATGAATCACCGCCCCTACATGCCTGCGCGCCAAGTTCCAGCCGGGAAGGTTAGGCTTAAAGCCAGGCCGGTCCGGACGCCCCGAAGGGGCAGAATCCATCAGCCCAGGGCGACGCCCTGGGTCGGGGCGACGCCCTGGGTCAGGGCATCGCCCTGGGTGAACGTTCCCGCCATGGACACCAAGCCCTGAAAGGGCGTAACTCAATGCGCCATGGCGCAATCCCTCGAGAAGATTCTCGTCCACCTCATTTTCAGCACCAAGAACCGAGAGCCGATCATCCCGGCCGCAACACGACCTGAGCTCCACGCCTACATCGTCGGCATCCTTGCCAATCACACCTGCCCGGCCTTGCAGGTCGGCGGCGCGGCTGATCACGTTCACGTCCTGTTTTCGCTGGCGCGAACGGCCACTGTCGCTGGCGTAGTGGAAGAAGTGAAGAAGAGCACCTCGAAATGGATGAAGCGGCCCGGCCTCCAGGGCTTTACGTGGCAGGCGGGGTATGGTGCGTTCTCGGTGGGGGAGTCTCAGGTCGCGGCCGTGGTCCGGTACATCCAAAAGCAGGAGCAGCACCACCGGCGCCTCACGTTCCAGGACGAGTTGCGGAAACTCCTGGATCGATATCGCATCGCCTACGACGAACGGTACGTGTGGGACTGAGGCGGGGCTTCGAGGTCGTCCCGGGGCTGTTGAATGACGCCCTTTCAGGGCTTGGATCGCGGACTGCCGAATGCCCGGGGCGATGCCCTGGGCTGACGGATTATGCCCCTTCAGGGCGGTCGGACCACGCAACCCCGGGTCTGAGGTCCCGCTCCGAAGCGACGGCCAGTCACCAACCGAGGGCACCACCCCCGGGGAACCCGCCCAGCGCAATTGCACAGCCCCGAAGGGGCGGCCATTCACCAGCCCAGGGCAACGCCCCGGGGCTTGCGTCCGGATCACAGGAACGCAGCCCCGAAAGGGCGCCACCCCGCAGTGTGACGTTCGCGGCACGGCAGATCGCCCTTCGCCAGAAAGCGGCAACGACCGCTGCATTTCCCCGTCGCCTCTCATACGATCCTCAGCCCCGCGCCGGCGTTCTGCGCGTTGTTGGCGACATTGGCGGTGGCAAGGGCCTCCTTGGCGACCTGGTGCGCCAGGAAGAGCGTGTAGCCGGGATGATCGACCTTGAGATCGGCGTAACTGAGGACGTAGAGGGAGATGTCGGCCCGAGCCCGGATCGGATTGAGCAGGGGGTCATACGCCTCCTCGGTGATGCTGAGGCTGGTCAGGCGAACGGGGAGGACGCGGGTCGCGCCCCAGACGAAGAGGGTGAGCGGCGCCTCGGGCGGGATGATCTCGATGTTGCCGGCGCGCGCGAGGACCGCGTCGGCGATGACCTTGGCGCTCTTCGGGTAAAGCAGCATCTCCAGCGCCGCGAGCGCCGGCGACACTCCCGACGCCACGGTCAGAGGGTTCGCCTGCTCGAGCTGATCGGCGGCATCGACCTCGATGTTGAGAGTGATCGTCTCCTTCGGCGGCCCCATGAGGCGGAACGCCTCGGAACGGTCGCCGTCCTCGCCGCCGGCCGCGCGCGCCTCCAACCGGCGCGTCATTGTGTCGGGGTTGTACTGGAACACCACCACGCTCGCGAGCGGGTTCATCGGGTCCATCCCGACGATGGCGCCCTTGAGCAGGCGCGGGGAGATGGGGGAGGAGGTCATGGGTGGTCCTCACGACTACATTCCGCCTCTCTTGCCGCGTGGCAGGGATTGGGCCACGCGGGTGTCCGCTCCCTCATGGGCTCACGTCCTGCCGACTCCTCGCCGAGTCCTCAACGACGACCCGTTCCATCGAACACACTGGCCCCGCATCACTTCACTGGCCCTTCTGCGTGGTCTTCTTCACGATGGTCAGGTAGACCATTGATGGCGGCACGTTGAGTCTGTCGGCCAGGAAGGCGCTACATACGAGCTTCCTCGACGTGGAGAGGATGCGAGCCGAGCCGAGGACCACGCCCCCATCACCAAGCAGAGAGTGCACGTTGATGATGCCCGCGGCACCACCACCTGCTGCAAAGAGCACCGTCTCACCTGGGTCGACAGCAAGTGAGGTCGCGACCGCGTTATTGACCGGTGCGCAGCCGGGTGGCGAGGGGCAACCGCCTGCGTAGTTAAAGACCTCCACGCCGACCTGGATGGTCGTTGTGTCAGTCGAGGTGCACGAGAAGTAGGTCCCAAAGAGACCTCCCGCTCCTCCGCCAACGCCGGAGACCGAATAGACGTGGAGCGTCTTCTTGCCGGCAACCAGCGTGGGCAAAGGCCAATCGGCGATGCCGGCGAGGGCGGGCGTTACTGCGACGCCGGCCGCCAATAGTAGAACCAGAAGAAGCGCAAACCGTTTCATGCGAATTCCTCCCTTTCGTTGTGTTTCGCTCTCGCACTTGCGTTACGGCCATTCTGCCGCTGCTGACATCCTGTCTGCCCCTTGGACCTGGATGACGAACGGCAGCCACGCATCGACGCTTTTACCGTTCATGCGCCTTTCGTAGTAGTCTGCGAGAATGTCGCCTTGTTGCTCGGTACTGAATTCCGTGAAGTGTTTCCCCGCCCTGGAAGCCTTCCGCAGCCCCTCTTCTCCGCCGTAGTCGTAGTTCCGCCCCGCCGTGATGATCACCTCAATGCCCATGCCGCGGTTGTACTGCCAGCAGTGCGTCAGTTCGTGGACGAGCGTCTTTGCGGTGATACTGTTTAGGCTGCCAGGTGGAACGAAAACGACGTTGGGCAGGGTCCGAAAGTACTGTCCCCGGGGAGCCGTCATCAATGAAGATTCCTGCACCACTATCTTGGCCGGGTCCAAACTGTTGTCGAACACCAGTCTCGTCGCCCCTTGTTCGAACGCATTCAACGTACGGCGATCACCAGGCGAGAGGTGGTAGCCGGCAGCAGTCCCACGTCCCGATTCCTTGCGCCCCCCTTCACCGGGCACCTGCACATCATGGAGCCACAATCTCTGCGAATGTGCCGGCGACGCTTGCTGTAGCGTATGTGCCAACTCGTGCCCCAGCAGGCGACGACCGACGTGGGCGTTAGGGGCATACTGGCCGGATGCAAGAGCGATATCCCGTCCCACCGTGTACGCCAGTGCATTCACCGCCCGGGCTGACTCCGCCGCCTTAGCATCGGTATGCACCCGTATCTCGCTGAAGTCCTGTCCGAAGCGTGGCTCGAGGTAGGCGCGGACTTCGGGATCGAGCGGCTGGCCTGGCGAGCGCAGGACCTCGTAGACGATCGGTGGCACTTCCGTCGGCTCGTGAACGTCGATCGCCCGGCGCTGGAGCGAATGCTCCTTCCCGGCGCAGGCGCTGCACATCGTTCGGCCGCCGGTGTGCGTGCCACAGGCGCATTTGCGTTGCAGCAGGGCGGCGATCGGCATTGCCCCCGGCAGCGGCCGCGACTGCAATTGGCTTGTCCTACTTCGCACCTTCAACCTCTCGTTTGAGCGAGCGGCTTGCCGGCGCTCCCGTCACGCCCGGTCAATCGCCCTTCTGCGTCTTCTTCTTGATGATGTTGAGCTGCCAGGATGTTGTCGCCGGATCGTTGGATCGGTCGGCAACGAACGCGGTGCAGGCCAGCTTCTTCGATGTGGCGAGGATACGGGCCGAGCCCCTAGCGCTGGTAAAGCCTATGATCATATTGACCCCAATCCCTACGGCGCTCTGAGTCGCAAAGGTGACCGTCGCACCGGGGGCGACAGCGAGCGAGTTCGCCACTGCGTCGGTCTCGGGTCCCCCACCCGCGGACCCGAATCCTTCGACACTGACTTGCATCGTCGCCGTGTCGGTTGATGTGCACGAGAAGAACGTTCCCAGGGCACCGTTCTGTTGGACTCCGGGCACCGAGTAGACGTGATGCGTCGTCTTCCCCGCTTCCAGCACCGGTAGCGGGCTGTCGGCAATGCCGGCCCATGTGCTCACCGCGGTCAGGGACAATCCCAGGGTGGTCGCGACGATCCATCGGACCGTTTCAAATCGTGGTTTCATTCGGCTGTCCTCCTTTTCGATTGAGTCTCACGTCTGGTCTTGCCGATCGCCGCAGACACGGCGCCTGCGACCTGCTCGGCCAGTGCCTCGGGGGGCCTTTGCAGCGTGATCGCAGGGCCGGTGAGCATTGCGAAGGCGCCGCCGTGCAGCAGCGCGGGCGCGAGTCCGCGCCGGCGAACGAGCCGCGCGAGGTCCCGTTCCAGCGCCTCGCGCAGCTGCGCCGCGTCGGCGGGCGCGAGCTGCACGCCGTCGAGGATGAGCCGCTCGATGTGTACGGTGATCCTCATGCGCCCCCTGCGGCAGCTTCGAGGTAGCGGAAGTCGGCCTCGTTGATCGAGCGCTCGAGCTTGCGGAACTCGGCGCGCGCGGCGTTCAGCACCAGCGCCATGGTCACCGGCGTGCCGGCGCGCGCGGCGAGAAAGGCGGCGTTGAGCGCGATGTTGGCGATGCTGCCGCCGGTGAGATTGAGGCGCGCCAGCCGCTCGCAGTCGATGTCCCTTACCGGTGTCTCGGGCGGGAACGCCTTCTGCCAGATGAGCTTGCGCTCGGCCGTCCCGGGGTACGGGAAATTCACGATGAAGCGCAGCCGCCGCAGGAACGCCGGGTCGAGCGCGCTCTTCATGTTCGTCGCCAGGATCGCCAGGCCGCGGTACGCCTCCATGCGCTGCAAGAGGTAGTTAATCTCGATGTTGGCGTAGCGGTCGTGGCTGTCCTTCACCTCGCTGCGCTTGCCGAAGAGCGCGTCCGCTTCGTCGAAGAAGAGCATGGCGCCGCCACCCTCGGCCGCATCGAATAGACGGCGCAGGTTCTTCTCCGTCTCGCCGATGTACTTGCTCACCACCGCCGACAGGTCGATCCGGTACAAGTCGAGCTGCAGCTCGTTGGCGATGACCTCGGCAGCCATCGTCTTGCCGGTGCCGCTCTCGCCGGCGAAGAGTGCGCTGATGCCCAGCCCGCGGCTCATGCGCCGGCGGAATCCCCACTGCTCGTACACGCCGTGGCGCCGGCGCACCTGGTCGCAGACGGCCCGCAGCAGCTCGATCTCCTCCGCTGGCAGGACGAGGCCTTCCCAGGTCGCCTTCGGCCCGATGCGCTGCGCCAGCCGATCAATCTGCGGGCGCGTGTGAACGACGCACGCCTGCCACAGCCGGGCGAAGTCTGCCGGAGCGCCCTCGCCGTTGCGCGCCGCGGCGGCGATCTGCGCGATCGCCGGCAGGCTCAGGTCGAATTGCGCGGCAAGCTGTGCCGCGGCGCCGTCCGCTGCTCCGCCCAGCACCGCAGCCCACGTCGCCTCCTGCTCCACCGCGGCCGGCTTGCGGACTTCGACGGCAATCGCCGGCGCGCCCACGAGCGGGGACATTTCGCGTGTATCGAGGAAGAGCACGCCGCGAGAATGGCCGAGAAGACGCTGCAGTGCGGCTGTCTGCGTCTCGGGCGGCGCGGTATCGAGTCCCGACACATCGACGTACAGAGCGGCCGGCGACAGCACCGCCTCGCGCTCCCACAGCCGCATGAGCGTCTCCAGCTCGCCGAGATGCGCCGGCAGCAGCTCGACGGGCAAGCGGTAGAGCTGCAGGCCGAGCGCTGCCGCCGCGGCCGTCGCGACCTGGCGGTTGCTCGCGCCGTCGGCCCCGAGCAATTGGATGATCGGCAAGGGTGAGCCGCTTGCCGTACGCAGACGCGCGGTGACCGACTTCACGTGCTCCTGCTGCGAGCCCGGTAGCCCGGCCTCACCGGCGTCCTGCAGAGGCGACAGAAACGGACCAAGGCGATCGTCAAGATGGTTGAGCCCCTTGATGTAGTTGACGATGCGCTCGTCGGCGCGCAGGGCGCTGGCGGTCAGCGGCTGGGCTCCCGGCTGGTTGATCTCGACGAGGCGCCAGTAGCGCAACGGCCGCTGCGGCGAGAGGACGTCCCACGCCGGATCTTCGAACAGCGCCAGGGCCAGCGCGAAGGTGGGGTACGACCGGGCGGGATCGTCCTGCGCGCGCGCACAGAGTCCGGCGATCCGCGTGTCGAGGTCCATGGCCGCGCACAGCAGCAGGACGTCGCGCTCGAAGCGCGACAGGCCCAGCCGCTCGCCGACAATGAGCAAGGCGGGCGGCGGCTCTGGGGTGGATGCGGCGGCGTTCATCGCCTCGGCCGCGGCGGCGATCTGCGCGTCGGCAACGGTCTCGGCTTTCGAAAGGGACGCGGTGCTCGAAGGTTGCTGCGCGGGGGGCAATCCAAGCAATCGTCGCCACCAGCCGCGCCTACTGGCCGCTGGGGCGCGTGCCGCCCCAATTTGTCCCGGGTCGGCTGCCATGCGCAGGAGCCGCAACCGCAGCCACGCGAGGGACGCGCTCAGATACCGCTGGTTGGCTTCCTCCCAGCTGCCAGTGTGGTCGCCGCTCATCGGATTTCCACCTCTGGACCGCGTTTCGGGCTCTCGGGATCGGTATCGAGGAGGCTTTCGGCACCGTCGACCTGTACCCGTACCCAGTAGCGCGCGGGCTTGACGCCCTTGATCGGGACCGTGACCGCGTCGGTGTCCTTGTCCCCTTGAGGCGCGACGAACGAGTATGCCAGGGAATCGTGTTCGGCTCTCTCGTTGAGCAGGAGAACCACCCGCTGTGCCGGCGCGACGGGCGGATCGATCTTGATGGTCACGGCAGCAAGGGTTGCTTGTTGTGGGGTGATCTTGGGCCGCAAGACGAACGCCGCCACGTTCGACTCCACGCCGACATGGGGCTTCGGTGGGCGCCCGAGCATAATCGGCTGGACGATCTGGATGGCCTGCACGCCAGCGCGCAATGCTTTGGCAGGTATCGACGTGAGCGGAAGAGTGACGCGGGTGTCAGTAACCTCAGTCGCCTCGACGAGATCACCGCCGACGCGCACCTGAACCTTGTCGCTGCGCAAGTGTCTCCCCGTGATCACCAGCGTGCCACCGACCATGATGGGCGCATGCGGTCCGTCCGCAGACTGCACCTCCTCGATCGTCGGGTGCCGGAACGGCCGGACGTAGATGATTCGTTCACGCACGGGTAGCGGCGGCGTTGCGGTCTCGTCCCCGTCGATGACCACGACCGTGCCGCGATAGGTCACCGTCAGGGCGTACGGCGTCTGGAAGAACACCGACCATAGCTTCGACAGCTCCTCCAGCGTCAGCGGGACGGGGGTGAACCGCACCGGCTCTACCTCCTCGGCGAGGTTCGAAGCGGCAAGGAAAGGTTGGCTGCGGGCCGCATTCGCCACCGCCTTCCGCGTGAGCACAGGGTGGGCGTGCAGATCGCGTACCACCGCCCCCAGCATGCGCTGCGGTTCGAGTTGCGCATCGTCGCCGTAAAAGGCGAGCAGGTAGTCGAGGTCCAGCGCCGCACGCGGCCGCTGCACGAATCGCCGATCCGCTCCGCGCATGGGCAGATCGGCATTGGAAAGCGCAGCATTCGGTGCCACCTGGTACAGAAAGAGATGCACGCGGCGCTGCGGTGTGCCCGCGGCCGTTGTCGCATCCGGGCGGCCCGTGACCACATCGGCGCCGGGCACCGCACCCTGCACGGCGGTTCGAACAGTGTCGGCGAGGGCCGTGGTCACCGTGGCAATGGCCAAGGCATTGCTCATGGCGCGCCTCCACCGCTGCGCCGTCGCAGGTACTCGTCCAGGCTCATCACCGGCAGCGCGGGGACCGGCTTGCGCGCCGCCGGCGGCGCCACGGCCCTGACCTCGACGCGGCCGATGGTCACCTGCACGACCGTCTCCTTCGAAGACAGTGTGGCCGCGGTCGGCGATGAAACCGGCATAATGGTCCGCCGGGATATGGCCCGCACGGGGTCGGCGGGCGAGCGTGGCAACGGCAATGTTCGCGTGGCGCGCCGAGCACCGGCGTCATTCGCGTCAACCCGCCGCTGCGAGGTCGGCCGCTCCTCCGCCGGTGCGATGCGTGCGCTGGTCGAGTCCCGTTCCGCCGGCGAGGAGCCGAGCGAAGCCCATCGGCGGTCGCCTGGCACCGGCGCGGGATCGGGCCCCCCGGTGTCCGGCTCGGAGGAGGCAACCCCGGCGCGAACTGCCCGCTGTCGCTCTCGGCCCCGATCCGGTTGCGCACGCGGCTGAGCCGTGTTGGCGGCGGGCCTTTGTGCCACGCTGTCTTCGAGCCGATCGTGAGTCAGTACCTCGTGCTCGCTGACTGCGGGCCGAGCATTGTTCCGAGGTCGGCGCGAGTGCTCGGCGAAGGGGTCGCCAAACACCCGCGGCCGTACCGATTCGGCAGCCGCATCGCTCCGAAGCATGTCCGCCGGACGGCAGGTGGGGCCAGCCTCCGCTTCGATACGCCGCGCCCGCGGCCGGGCATCAAGTGTCTCCAGGTCGACAGGTCTCGCGGTGTTCACCGGCTCGAACAGCGACGGCAGTCGCGGCCGGATGCTGTCCGACACGCCGAGACTCCTGGCGGCGAGCGCGTGCAGGTAGTCCATGCCGAGCGCCGCATTCATTCGACCGTACCCATGAGACTCAGGTAGGCTTGCCGGCGGCGGGCGCTCATCGTGAGAATGTCCGCTTCGCGCCAGCCGTAAGCGGACGCCAGGGCGTGCACCTCGCTCAGCGTACGCACCGCCCAGGCATCGAGCTCGGCCCAGAAGAACGATGCGATGTCGACAGGCGTCTGCCATTCGTGGCTGCACTGCGGGCAACGTACCGAGAGCGCCACGTTCGCCTGGGAATCCATCTCTCCCATCCGCTCGACCACGGCCGAGAGCACTTCGTCTGGAACGGCTTCCATCGAGCACTCTTCACCGCGGACGCGCGGTGTCAGGATGCAGCGTTCGAGCAGCCGCTGGCGCGCCGTGTCGACATCAGGCTCGCCGGCGACGGCCACGAGATCGGAGGTGGTCGCCAGGCGAAACGAAACCTCGTAGTCGCCAGCGCTCAGCGTCGAGAGCCCGACCGGTTCCGCTGCGCGTACGTGGTCCGTGGTGAACTGCAGCTCCAACGTTTCGCTGCACTGAGGGCACGCGGCGACGCATGTCAGCTCGGGGCCAAAGGTGCGCTCTCGCAGCGCGAGTAGCGCCGCGTCGCGGGCGCCGATGCTCATCTCGTCGAATGGCGGTGGAGCGGCATCCGGCGAAACGGCGGCCAGCAGCCGCAGCGGGCGGGCAAGCGGCGTCTCGGCGGATGCGGCCTCCCAAGCGTCCAGCAGCTGGGCAGCGGAGAAGAGCTGTATCCTTGCGAGGTCAAGAACGCCGGGCATCGCCTGCTCCTCGCTGGGCCGTCGACCCGTACTGTTGCTCGTCCCGGCGGCGGAATGACGCCCTTTCAGGGCTTGGTTGGTGTGCCGGCGAATCACCCAGGGCGTTGCCCTGGGCTGATGGATCATGCCCCTTCGGGGCGGGCGCAACAGCCGGCGTTCGACCCGATGCACAGCCCCGAAGGGGCAGCCACTCACCAGCAAAGGGCAACGCCCTGGGCGATCGGCGAGCCGAATCCAACCCGAGCCCTGAAAGGGCGCGACTCAATGCGACGGACCCCAATGCGTCAACTCGTTTGGCCTTCGGGGCGGGCGCAACAGCCGGCGTTCGACCCGATGCACAGCCCCGAAGGGGCGGCCATTCACCAGCCCAGGGCAACGCCCTGGGAACAATGTGCGGAACGTAAACACGGAGCCCTGAAAGGGCGTGACTCGCTCCGCACGAACAGATCCTATTGATCATTCGTCCGTTCCTCACACCGGCGGGTTGGTGTACGTCTCCTCCGCCGGCTCCGGCACTTCCTGGTCACGTTCCCAGCCCTCGTTCTCCAGCTTGATGTGCTGAATCGCGACGGCGTTGGCGTTGGCGTCGCAGTCGGGAAGCGCCTGAAACTCCGAAACCCAGCAGCGGTAGATCTTGTAAGCGAGCGCGAGCTGGCCGGATTCGTTGTAGACTTCGAGGATGATGTCCTTGCGAAAGTCTTTCAGCGAAACCTCCGCGCCGAGACCGGCGCCGAGGTTCCACACCTTGTTGGCCCACTTCTCGAACTCGGTGTCGTGGGTGACGCCCCGTTCGAGGGTGATGGCCTCGTACTTGGTGCGTCCGGGCGACTTGCGGCTCGTGCTCGGATCGCCGCCCTCGCGGTGCTCGACCACCTCGGTGGTGCGCTTGAGCGCGCCGACCTTGCTGATGCCGGCAACGTAGCGGCCGTCCCACTTCACGCGGAACTTGAAATTCTTGTACGGGTCGAAACGCTGCGCGTTGACGCTGAACTGAGCCATCTCCGGTCTCCTCTCAGGTCTCGATCTCGCCGGTCATCTGCTGGATCTTTATGATGACGAACTCAGCCGGCTTGAGCGGGGCGAAGCCGACGACGATGTTGACGATGCCGAGGTTGATGTCGTTCTGCGTGGTCGTCTCGCGGTCGCACTTCACAAAGTAGGCGTCGCGCGGTGTGCGGCCCTGGAAGGCGCCCTGGCGAAAGAGGTTGTGCATGAAGGCGCCGACGTTGAGGCGGATCTGCGCCCACAGCGGCTCGTCGTTGGGCTCGAAAACCACCCACTGCGTGCCGCGGTAGAGGCTCTCTTCGATGTACAGGGCGAGACGGCGGACAGGAACGTACTTGTACTCGTCGGCGAGCTGATCGGCGCCGCGCAGCGTGCGCGCACCCCAGACGACACGACCGGTGACGGGAAACGCGCGCAGGCAGTTGATACCGAGCGGGTTGAGTTGCCCATTTTCGTCGTTGTTGAGGTCGACCTGCAGCCTGCGGACGCCTGTCAGCGCGGCGTCGATGCCCGCGGGGGCCTTCCACACGCCCCGTGTCGCGTCGGTGCGCGCCATGAGACCGGCAACGAGGCCGCAGGGTACGAAGGTGTCGGGTTGGTCCTCGCGCATTGGATCGGCCTGGACAACACGCGGAAAGTACAGCGCCGCGTTGCGCGCCTCCTCGCCGGTGATACCGAGATCCGCCAGTCCCTTCTTCGCATTCCCGGCCGCGTTCTCGCGGTTCGTACCCCAGGCGACGGGAGGATCGACGATGAGGAACGAACGCCTGTCTTTGCAGTATTTCAATGCATCTTTATACGCCTCAATCGGCGTGTCGCCGTCCCGAGCATCTGGCGGAATGCAGAGCAGATTGACCAGATCGGCCTTGTCCAGCGCGTACAGGCCGGTGAGGGTTGCCTGGCTGCCGACATAGTCGTCCTTGGTCTTCAACGGCTGACCGTCGTCGCCGCGCTGCCCCTGCCCACCCCCGGACGGGGTGCCGGTCGGCAGGTCGGGTTCGCCGGTGGCCTTCTTCGCCAGACGCACGAGACTGGATTCGGCTTCGAGTGCGCGGTCGACGCGACGGGCGCCCGCGGCATCCTTGACCGAAAGATTGAGCATCCGCTCGCGGGGAACCTCCTTGCCATCGACGATTTCGGCCACCCGAAGGTTGAACAGGTCGCCGCTGGTAACGCCGTAGAGCTTGGCTACCTCCTCAGTGATGCCGCCCGTCTCGACCGAGGCTTTGAGGCGGTTTCCCCAAGCGCCCGGACTCCGGGCAACCAGCTTCATGCTTCCGACAGTGATGCCAGCGATGCCTTCGCCGCTCGGCGGTTTCTTGTAGAGCCGCACGATCAGGGCCTGGCGGCCCCCGTTCAGGAAGAAGTCACGAACAGCGTAGCCCATCGGGTAAGCTGGGTGCAGGCCGCCGAAAGAGCGCTCGAAGTCGCCGAAGTTGTTGATCGCGGTAGGGTCGTTTGTCGGGCCGCGCACGGCGCGGCCAAGGAAGGCGGTAATGGACGTCGCGACGCCCGTGATCGTCCGCACGCCGCTCGGGATCTCCTCGATGTAGACGCCCGGATACGTCACTTGCACTGGCATGGAAACGCCCTCCTTCCTCAGCCTGCTTGCGCGGTCGCGGCGGAGCCAGGGCCGCTCACTTGCGATAGAATGCGCTCGACCAGGTCCTCGATCAGAGCCGCCAATTCATTCTCCCCCTGTGCCAGCCGGCGGCGGTTGTCTTCCAGCTCGTCGCGTTTCTCGCCCTGCGCCTTCGTGGCATCGTCCAGCGCCACCGACGCCGCCACCAGACCGGCCTCGAGCTTGTCCGGATCGGGCTGCAACTCATTCGCCGTCTGCGAGTCGTAGGTCTTCAGGAGCCGAACGCGACGCTGCAGCTCGATCAGCAAGGCGTAGCACTCGCGCGCCTCCGCGTCGGGCGATTCGATTCGTGACCGCGGACCGCTGCATCCGGCCAGCTCGCTCTGCACGCGCGTGTGAGCTTCCTTCAGCCAGGTCAGCCTGCGCTCGGCCGCTGCGACGTCGCAGTCCTCCTTCGCACCACAGGTCAGGCCGCGTAGCTCGTCCACTGCTTGTCGTTTCCTTTCGATTTCCCCGGCGGCACCTTTCACGATTGTTTCGATGGCCTTGGCATCGCTCGGCGTTTGTCGGTCGCGCTGCAGGGCGTCAAGCTTGCAGCGCACGAAGTCGTCGATCTCCTTGAGGTCTTTGGCGAGTGCCGGGTGGGCCGCTCTGTACGAGGTGACGGTGGGCTCGATTTCGCCGATCTCTCTCTGGAGGTGTTCGACCTCCTTCTGTGCTCTCGCCACGGTCGTGTTCGCCAGAGCGAGGTTGTCTTGGGAATTCCGCAGGAGGCGGCGCAGTCCCTGCAAATTGCCGGGGACGTTGTCGTCGCGGTCCGCGCCCGCGTTCGAGGCCGGCACACCGGATGCCGTTTCCGCAGCAGCGATGGTTTGAGCTGTGCTCATGCCTCATTCCTCCTCGTGATGCGCTCGCGGGCCACGCGCGCCGCGGGCAGCGGCATCGCCGGCTGGGCGTCCCACCCGCGGCGCGGTGTGAATCGCCGAAGACACGAGGTCTACTCCTTCAATCCCCCTTCTGTTTCGTCTTCTTGACGATGGTCAGTGGGGCCATCGACGTCGGCGGAGCGTTGCCCGGATCGGCAAGGAACGCGGTCCAGATGATCCCCTTCGATTCTGTCGCCAGGATGCGCGCCGAACCTGTTCCGAGGGCTCCACCGACGTTGCTGTCGACCCCAACCCACACGGTCGCGCCGGTGCCGAACAGGCGCGAGCCTCCGGGAAATATCTCCAGCGACGAAGCGCTCGGGTTGTTCGCTGCGGCCCCGCCGAAGTCCCCAAAGATCTCGATCCCGACGCGGATGCTGGCACTCGTCGTGTTGGTGCATGCGAAGAAGGTGTCCACCCCGCCCCCCTCCACTACCCCCGGCACCGAGTAGAGATGGTACGACGGTTGGCCCTGGAGGGCCGGGGCCGGCGAGTTGATCTGCGCGTGCGCGGCACCCGCCAGCAGCACCATGGCGAAGACCGATCCCAGAGCCAGCGAAGCGATCCGTTTCATACCGTTCTCCTCCTGATGCGCGCGGGCGCGTGCCCGCGACGTTTGTTTGATGATCGGTGAACACACGGCCTCCGCGCAGCTCTGCCACGAGGGCGCGAAGGAGCGACCCGGCAGCACCGCACCGGCACGCCAGCGAAGGCGTCTATCGGATGACGAGAGAGAGAGAGAGAGAGTGTGTGTGTGTGTGAAAGAATCGCGCCACGCCGGATGGCGTGGGAAGAGAAGCGAAATCGCCCCCCCCGCTACGATGCCGCTGTTCCATCACGAGCAACCCCCTGTCCTGCAGGAACGGGACCCTTCTACGTCAGGCCCTGGAAGGCTGTCAATAAGAATTCGTGCGGAAGATCGCTGCAACTGACAACGCCGCGTCTGTCAATCCGTGAAGTACGCTCCGGCCCTCGGCCCTGCACGCGGAGCGCAGGTCGATCCAACCGCATCCACGCACACAGTACCGCAGCGCGCCGGCCATCTTCCTTCAAGAAGTCACGCTGGTGAAGCGTCAGCCCACGCAGCTCTCGCCTTCGCCCCGTGGCAGCGGCGCGGGCCGGCAGTGGCGCCACCCCATCTCAAACCGGTGGAGTCGCAAAATACAGGGCGCTATAGTGCGCGTGGATGGGTGATCTTCGGTTCGAATGGGATCCGGAGAAGAACAAGCAGAACCAGCGAAAGCACGGGGTGGCTTTCGAGGAAGCGGAGAGTGCTTTCGCAGACCAACACGGCCTTTTCATGAGTGATCCAGAGCACTCCGAGGACGAGGATCGTTTCATCCTTCTCGGATTGAGTTCCGCGCTGCGGACGCTCGTGGTGTGCCATTGCTACCGGAAGCGTGAAGACGTGATCCGCATTATTTCCGCGCGGAAAGCCAACGCGTCGGAACGCAGCCAGTATACCCGCAGGTGGAAACGATGAGGCAGAACTACGACTTCTCTCAGGCGAAGTCCAACCCTTACGCGAAACGGCTGCAGAAGCGAGTGAGCATTCGCCTTGACGAGCGCACGATAGGCTACTTCAGGACTCTCGCCGACGAGATGGGCGTCTCCTATCAGACGCTGATCAACCTCTACCTGCGAGACTGCGCCGCCAGAGGGAAGCGCCCAGCGCTGCATTGGAGACCGGCAGCGTAACCGCCGAGCGGGTCTCGGGTGGCGCCGCGTCCGCCCAGCCCGCGCCTTCCAGGACGGTTCGGTAACGTTCTTCCATCCTGGACCCCGCTTCGCGAGAGAGGGAATCCAAGGACGATGGTACTATTGGCACGAATCAGTAGTGAAACGTACCACTCGGGCACATCCTGAACCTCGTCAAGATACACGGCCGCGCCCGGGCGATGTTCGTCAAGGACCGAATGCAACGTCGGGAAATCCTCGGACCCGAGACCGTAGAGCCGCGTGTCCTCCAGGTTGCAGAATACTGCCGCGCCGCGCTCGCGCCCCCGAAGCTGCTGTTGCAGCGTCCTCTTGCCGCAGCGCCGCATACCGGTAAGCACGAGCGCATGTCCGGCCGGACGCCGCAGCGAACGAAGCAGACGGCGCGGCACCTCCGGCACGGGCGCCCCGGCCACGGCCGGCGCCGCCAGCACCCCAGCAACTGTTTCTCGCAGTAACACACAGGCGTTCTCTCACGAGATACACCCGTGGCCAATCTTAATGACCGCCACACTGGGCAGGATGCCGCCGCCCGCAACCCAGGATATAACCAAACATCACCCAGAGGGGGGCCGAGCCGACGGCTCACCGGCGCGGCTCGGCGGGAGCCTCGCCCTCCCCATCCGGATTCTTCGCGCCATGCAATCCAGAACCTGGTCGCTCAGCGCGGGCTTCGCCCGTAGCCCGGGCGATACCGACCCCGAGGGTGTGGGTGTCTCAGCAGTCCGCAGCTCGATGGTCGGAGGGTCCGTCCATAGCGGCAAGACGAGACGCGAATGCGATGGTCGTCACGTTTGTGGCGAGCGCGGATCGACCAGAGGACTACTCACCGAACGAGGAAGTCTTCGGGCCGGCGACAGGGCAAGATTGCGGTCGTCGCGTCGAAGTGAGAGTCGTACGTGACAATTGCCTCGCATCCATGAACAGCGGCGACGACGGCGTGAGGCAAGTCGCTCGAATCACGCAGCGCCGCAAACCGCGCTGCGTAACGCCGCCGCTCGGTACGCGAAACGAGAGGAATGAGCTGGAGCGGCAGGGAGAGAATCTGCACGAGCGCCGCGCGCCCGTATGCCGCACCCGTGGAGAAGTCGGGGGCGTTGTCGATAGCAAATACATGGACCTCGTGCAGTGCGTAGAAGGAGGTGGCAGCGGCGAGCGAGCCGGAAGCAACGCGAGCAAAGAAGCTGGCGGTTGGCCGGTAGCGTTCCTGTTCGACGGTCTGGGTCAGTGTGTAGACAAGCAGCACCGAGGTGTCGACGTAGAGCACCTAGCGCGTTCCTGTTCGTTTCAGCGGAGGCGTCCTCGCCGGCCTCTCGATATCTTCGGCGTTGGCCAGGATGCGCTTGAGGCTCTCCTTGCGCGCGCGCTGGAGGAGTTTCGTCACCGGCTTTCCGCGCAAATACTTTCCGAAGTCCTTGAGCTGCATCGCCGGCATCCTCACTAACGGCAGGAGAGAAGTCAACTCGCTCCGCTGCTCCACTGCTGCACACACGACCACGGGTCGCTCGAGCTGGTCGCCTGAAACGGAAGGGCACGGACCGCTTATCTGACCGGCATTGCCGTTAACCCAGAATGCTCACCACGGCTCCGTCACGTTCTTCCAGCCCGGGCCCCGCTTCGCGAGCTTGCGGAACGGACGGCGCACGATCTGGTACGGGCGAGCGAGGTACCAGATCGGCGCGCTCCAGATGTGCACCAGCCGCGAGAACGGCACCAGCAGCACGATCGTCAGCCCCAACACGATGTGTAACTGATACACGAACGGAATCGGCGGAATCATCTGCCAGGCATCGCCGCGAAACGTCACCAGCCGCTGCGCCCACGACGCCGCCAGCAGCAGCGTGGTACCGGTCGTGTGGTCCTCCCACGAATACGGCAACGTCGCCAGCCCGATGCCGAGCTGCACCCAGATGATCGCCAGAATGAGCACATCGGACCAACTACTCGTGCGCAGAATGCGCCGGTCGAACAACCGCCGGTGCAGCAGGATCGTCGTCCCCACGAAACACACGGCACCCGAAATGCCCCCGGCGATCACTTCCAGAATGGCATGCTCCTCGACCGTGAAGCCGAGGCTCGTGTACGCCCACACCGGCGTCAGCATCCCCGCCACATGCCCCAACACCAGCGCCAGCGCGGCAACGTGGAAGACGTAACTGCCGACGACAAGCTGCCGCTTGCGCAACATCTCGCTCGACCCGCTGCGCCACGTGTACTGCTCGCGGTCGAACCGCAACCAGCTCCCGAGCAGAAACACCGTCACACAGATGTACGGATAGAGCCCGAAGAAGAACCGGTAGACCACTTCTTCCATCACGCCCTCCGAGAGACCGCGCACCCCGTCTGAATCGGCGCCCCTTGTTCCGCAGCGCCCAACGGCACCGGCTCCTCCTGCCGCTCCGCGTCGAGCCGCGCCAACTCCTCGTCCCAATCGAGCGGCAGCGGCACAGCGCACGGCACCGTCTCCACCGTCTCCCCGGCCAATTCCAGCAACGCCGCGAACACCGCGGCATAGCCGCTGCCCCGCTCCCCGAGCCGCCGGTGCAACAGCCGCAACACCGGCGCGGCATCGCTCAGCACCTGCCGGCCAACGTCCGCCGGCACCTCCGACAGGAACTCGCACAACACCGGCACGTAGTCCGGCAACTCCCCGTTCGTCGCCACGAGCCCATGGCGCTCGTACAACTCCCGCAACGCCACCATCGCCGCACCACGCTCGCGCGCATCCCCGTACGTGTGCTCGAACAGGTGCAACGATACCGCCCGATCGCGGTCGAACAGGTTCACGAACTCCTCTTCCAGATCGAGCCGGTTCCGGGTCCGCAGGCTCCGCGCCAGGGCGCCCACGCCGACCCGTGTGGACGGCGACAGCGCGCCCTCGCCGTCCACGATCGCCTCGATGTCGGCCAGCGCCTCGACCACATCGTCGCCGGGATACAGTACCAACACGCCCAGCGCCTTGAACGTCCGCGGCGTCACATCGCCTCCGACGGACCGCGCCCGCCCAGCGTCGGACCGAGGAACACGTTCGGCCGCGCCGTCGCCTGACAACCCTCGCCGAACGAAAACCCGCACGCACCGCGCAACTCGTATGCGTCCTCGACCATCTCTCGGTGTACGGTCGGAATCGCGAAGCGGTCCTCGTAGTTGGCGATCGCCAGCAAACGATACATCGCCTCGACCTGCTCGACCGCGAGCCCCACCGCCTCGAGCACGTCCGGCCGCTCCTTGCCGCCAACGTGCCGGTCGCGCATGAACACCCGCATCGCGAACATCCGTTCGAGCGCACGGACGATCGCCTCCTCGTCGCCGGCAGCCAGCAGGTTTGCCAGGTAGCGCACGGGAATCCGCAAGCGCCGCACGTCGGGAATCTCGCCGTCGAACCCGATGCGGCCCGCCTCCGATGCCGCCTGAATCGGACTCAGCGGCGGGCAGTACCAGACCATGGGCAGCGTGCGAAACTCCGGGTGCAGCGGGAACGCGATGCGCCACTCCACGGCCAGCCTGTACACCGGCGAGCGACCAGCCGCCTCCAGCCAGGGGTCGGCAATACCCGCCGCCCGCGCCTCCGCCTGCACCGCCGGATCGTGCGGATCGAGGAAGATGCCGAGGTGAGCGTCGTACAGATCGCGGGGGTTCTCCGCGGCCGCCGCCTCGCCGATCCGGTCGGCGTCGTACAGCATCACCCCGAGGTAGCGGATGCGCCCGACGCACGTCTCCGAGCATATGGTCGGCAAGCCCGCCTCGATACGCGGGAAACAGAAGATGCACTTCTCCGCCTTGCCGGACTTCCAGTTGTAATAGATCTTCTTGTACGGACAGCCCGACAGGCACATGCGCCAGCCGCGGCACTTCTCCTGATCGATGAGAACGATGCCGTCCTCTTCGCGTTTGTAGATCGACCCCGACGGACAGGTCGCGACACAGGCGGGATTGAGGCAGTGCTCGCACAACCGCGGCAGGTACATCATGAACGTCTGCTCGAAGTGGCCGAGGATCTCCTGCTCCACGCCGTCGAGGTTGGCGTCGCGCCGGCGCTCGGCAACGGCGCCGCCGAGGTCGTCCTCCCAGTTGGCACTGCCCTTGACCCGATCGATCGGTTCGCCGGTAAGCAACGACAGCGGCCGCGCCACCGGTACGTCCTCGCGTTCCCCGGCCGCCTGCAAGACCCCGTAGTCGAACGTGTAGGGCTCGTAGTAGTCGTCGACCTCGGGCATGTGCGGGTTGGCAAAGATCTTCGCCAGCGCCTGCCACCGGTTGCCGAGGTGCGGCACCAGCCTGCCGTCGGCCTTGCGCACCCAGCCGCCACGCCAGCGCCGCTGGTTCTCCCACTCCTTCGGGTAGCCGACGCCGGGCTTGGTTTCGACGTTGTTGAACCAGGCGTACTGCACCCCCTCGCGGTTCGTCCACACGTTCTTGCAGGTGATCGAGCAGGTATGGCAGCCGATGCACTTGTCGAGGTG
Organism: Candidatus Binatia bacterium; assembly: GCA_023150935.1. Taxonomy (NCBI): domain Bacteria; phylum Candidatus Binatota; class Binatia (SeqCode); species Binatia bacterium. The sequence continues at coordinate 48,956 of JAKLJW010000011.1, forward strand.
CAGCACCATCATCACCTGGGCACGGACCTTCATGCGCGCCGCTCCTTCTCTGCCCCGGCGGGTCGTTCGCGCCAATCGAGCGACTCGAGCTTACGGATCACTACCTGGTCGTCGCGGTTGACGCCGATGGTGCCGTAGTAATTGAACCCGTAACTGAGCTGCGCGTAACCGCCGATCATGTGCGTCGGCTTCGGAATCACGCGGGTCACCGAATTGTGGATGCCGCGAGTTTTCGTCCGCGGCGACTCCGGCGTGTTCACCAGTTTTTCCTGCGCGTGGTACATCATGCAGGTGCCGGCCATGACGCGCTGGCTGACGATGGCGCGGGCGGCAACCGCGCCGTTGCCGTTGTAGACTTCGATCCAGTCGTTGTCGGCGATACCGGCCCGGCGGGCCTCCTCCTCGTTCAACCACACCACCGGCCCGCCGCGGCCGAGGGTCTGCATCAGCAGGTTTTCCGTGTAGGTGCTGTGGATCGACCATTTCTGGTGCGGCGTCAGGAAGTTCACGATCAACGCCCCGGCGCCGGGGCGGCCCTCGCGCAGGGCGTCGATCGACCGCGTGTCGAGCGGCGGCCGGTACACGGGGAATGCCTCGCCGAAGGCGCGCATCCAGGCATGGTCCTGATAAAGTTGCTGGCGGCCGGAGAGCGTGCGCCACGGCACCAGTTCGTGCACGTTAATATAGAAGGCGGTGTAGCTGACTGTCTCCGCATCGATACCGCTCCACGTCGGCGAGGTCATGACCTTGCGGGGCTGCACGGCGAGATCGCGGAACCGGATCTTCTCCGCCGAACGCGGCAGGGCGAGATGGCTGTGGTCGCGGCCGGTCTGTACGGAGAGGGCCGCGAACGACCGCATCCCGACGGCACCGTTCGTCTCCGGCGCCAGCGCCAGAATCGCCTCGCAGGCGTGCACGTCGGTATCGAGGCGAGGCAACCCGCGCCCCGGCCCGGCGCCGGCCGTCCCGTTGAGGTCGCGCAACAGATCGGTTTCCTCCGCCGCCGACCACACGATCCCCTTGCCGCCGATGCCCGGTTGCGCGACCAGGGGCCCCAGCGAGGCGAAGCGCGCGGACAGATTCGGGTAGTCCCGCTCGACCACGACGATCGCAGGCATCGTCTTACCGGGTTCCGGTTCGCACTCGCCCTTCTTCCACTCCCGCACCTCGAAGGGCTGGGCCAGTTCCCCCGCCGTGTCGTGTTGAATGGGCACGAGCAGGACATCCTTCTCGACGCCGAGCCGGCCCTGGGACTGCTCCGACACGGCCCGTGCCAGGCCCTTGAACACGTTCCAATCCGTGCGCGCTTCCCAGACCGGATCGACGGCGGCGCCGAACGGGTGCACGAACGGGTGCAGGTCGGTCGAACTGAGGTCCTGCTTCTCGTACCAGGTGGCCGCCGGCAAGACGATGTCGGCGTACATGCAGGTGCTCGACATGCGGAAGTCCAACGCGACGAGCAGGTCGAGTTTCCCTTCGGGGGCACGGTCGTGCCACACGACTTCGCGCGGCCGCGGCCCGCCGCGCGCGACCACATCGTCGGCGTCGACGCCGTTCCTGGCGCCGAGCAGGTGTTTCAGGAAATACTCGTGCCCCTTGCCGCTGGCACCGAGCAGGTTGGCGCGCCAGACGAAGAGCACGCGTGGAAAGTTCTTCGGGTCGTCCGGGTCCTCGCAGGCGAAGCGCACGCGGCCGCTCTGCAACGCGTCGACCACGTACGCCGCCGGCTCCTTCCCCGCAGCTGCCGCGTCCCGCGCCACTTGCAACGGGTTGATGTCTAGTTGCGGCGAAGACGGCAGCCAGCCCATACGTTCGGCGCGCACGTTGTAATCGATCAGACTCGCGTCCCAGTCGCCGGCCGGCGCGGTGGGCGACAGCAGATCGCGCGGGCGCACGGTTTCGTAACGGAACTGATCGCTGTGCGCGTAGAAGTACGATGTCGAGTTCATTTGGCGTGGCGGGCGTGACCAGTCCAGCGCGAAGGCGAGGGTCTGCCAGCCGACCAGCGGGCGGATCTTCTCCTGCCCGACGTAGTGCGCCCAACCACCGCCGGCCTTGCCGACACAACCGCAGAGCACGAGCAGGTTGATTACCGCGCGGTAAGTCATGTCGGTGTGGTAGGCCTGGTTGACCCCGCAGCCGATGATCACGGTCGCCCGTCCCGCGGTCTGCTCGGCGCTGCGCGCAAACTCGCGGGCGACGTCGATCGCGACCTGGCGGTCGACGCCGGTGATGCGTTCCTGCCAGGCCGGCGTGTACGCGAGGTCGTCGTCGAAGCCGGCGGCGACATTACCGCCGCCGACGCCGCGGTCGACGGCGTAGTGGGCGAGCATCAGGTCGAACACCGTCGTCACCGGCGTTCGCCCATCGCGCAACGCCAGGTGACAGACCGGCACGTGGCGCACGATCGTGGCGGCGCCGTCGGGATCGACCGTGGGGTCTCCGAACGCCGGGAAGGCAACCGGCTGCGCGTCGTCGCGGCGATCGAGCACGCTCAAAGCCAGCCGGATATCGCGGCCGTCACGTCCGTCGCGCTGCTCCAGGTTCCACTTGCCGGGCTCGCCCCAGCGGAACCCGATCGCCCCGAGCGGCACGACCGGCGAACCGTCCTTCTCGTCCAGGCCGACGGTCTTCCACTCGGGACGATTGCGTTGGCCGAGGCCATCGGGGAAGTCGGAAGCTCGCACGAATCGCTCCGGCACCCACGCGTCGCCGTGGCGCACCAGGCGCACGAGCAGCGGCAGATCCGAGTAGCGGCGCACGTAGTCCTGAAAGTACGGCACTTGCCGGTCGACGAAGAACTCCTTGAGCACGACGTGCCCCATCGCCAGCGCCAGTGCGGCGTCGGTGCGCTGGCGAGGGCGCACCCACAGGTCGGCGAACTTGGCGGCCTCGTTGTAGTCGGGGGCAACGACCACCGTCTTCGTGCCCTTGTAGCGGGCCTCGGCGAGGAAGTGGGCGTCCGGCGAACGCGTCTGCGGAACGTTCGAGCCCCAGACGAGGAGAAAGGCGGCATCGAACCAGGCCGCGCTCTCCGGAACGTCGGTCTGCTCGCCCCAGGTCATCGGCGAGCTGGGCGGCAGGTCGGCGTACCAGTCATAAAAGCTCAGGCAAGTGCCGCCGAGCAGCGAAAGGAAGCGCGTGCCCGCGGCGTAGGAAACCATCGAGAAGGCCGGGATGGGCGAAAAGCCGGCGACGCGGTCCGGGCCGTGCGTGGCCACCGTATGGACCGTGGCGGCGGCAATCAATTCTTCGGCTTCGGTCCACGACAAGCGCACGAAACCGCCGCGGCCGCGCACCCGTTTGTAGTCGGCCACGGCCACGGGATCGCCGGCGAGTTGCGCCCACGCGTCGACGGGCGCGAGGGTCTTTCGCAGCTCGCGCCAGCGCTCGATGAGCCGGCGGCGCACGAGCGGGAACTTGATGCGGGCGCTGCTGTATACGTACCAGGACGCCGAGGCGCCGCGCGGACAGCCGCGCGGCTCGTGATTGGGCAGGTCGGGACGCGTGCGTGGATAGTCCGTCGCCTGCATTTCCCAGGCGATCAGGCCGTTCTTGACGTAGACGTTCCAACTGCACGATCCGGTGCAGTTCACACCGTGCGTGGAACGAACCACCTTGTCGTATTCCCACCGCCCCCGGTAACCATCTTCCCACGTGCGATCCTCGCGGGTGACGACCCCGAGGTCGCCGGCGAACGTACCGACGTTCTTGCGGAAGAAGAGCAGGCGGTCGAGTAGATGACTCATGGCTCTCTCTACAAACTGGAGGGAAGAATTCAATCGGAATGATAAGAGGTTGGCGCAGAGGTGAAGCGGTGGACCGAGGATCCTGGGACGGCGTGCGGATACGGGCATACGCGGTGCTGGTCGGCGCCGGGGTAGGACTGGTCGGGACGGTCTTTCGGGTCGGCGTCGAGCGCGGTTACGATTTCTACTTGCAGTGGTTGGCCGCCGCTCCCGCCGAGCCGATTCCGGCCTGGGGCGTCGGCGCCCTGACCGGGGCTCTGGCCGTTACCCTGGCGGTGGCGCTCACGCGGCAGTTGGCGCCCGAGGGTGCGGGCAGCGGCATCCAGGAAATCGAAGGGTCCCTGGCGGGGTTGCGGCCGGCCCTGAGGTGGGGGCCCATCCTGGTGGTCAAGTTCGTCGGCGGCCTGCTGGCCATGTCGGCAGGAATGATCCTTGGCCGCGAGGGGCCGACCATTCATCTCGGCGGGGCTGTCGGGGCGGCACTGGCGGGCGTTGGACGGCTGGCGCGCCGTTCGACGAATATCCTCATCGGCTCGGGGTCCGCCGCCGGTCTGGCAGTGGCGTTCAACGCCCCGGTCGGCGGGGCTCTCTTCGCCATGGAAGAGATGCGCAACGAGTTCGCCTTCACACTGCGCTCGGGCCACTGCGTATTGCTGGCGACGGTGACCGCCGTTCTGGTGAGTTACCTGATAGCGGGTACCGGGCGGGTGCTGCCGATTCCCGTCTATGCCGGGCAGACACTGGCCGACTTGCTGCTGGCAGTACCGTTCGCGATCGCCGTCGGGGCCTACGGCGTCTTTCTCACCCGCGCTCTGGTGCGCACGCTCGATGCGCTGCGGGCGCTAACGGCGCGCGTCGGCTGGTTCGTGCCGGCGTTGTGCACGGGGGCGGCGATCGGCGCCCTGGTGCGACTTGTACCGGACCTGACCGGGGGCGGCGAGCTGCTGTGCGTCGAGTTGCTGGAGGCGCCGCGGGCCGTCTTGTGGTTGGGCATGCTGTTGCTGCTGCGCACGCCCATATTCACGATAAGTTATGCCAGCGGTACGCCGGGGGGGATCTTCGCGCCGCAGCTCGCGTTCGGCGCCCTCCTCGGCCTGTTGTATGCTGCCGCGATCGGCATGGTGGCGCCCGAGCTGGAGATCGAGGCGGGTCGCTACGCCGTGGTCGGCATGGCGGCGCTGCTGACCGCAACGGTGCGCGCGCCCCTGACCGGCCTTGCGCTGGTCGTCGAGATGACCGGGAATTACCCGCTTATCCCGATGGCGCTGCTGGCGTCGGTGGTCGCCGACGGCACGGCCACCGTCCTCGGAGGCAGACCGATCTACGAGACGCTGCTCCAGCGCACCCTGGCGCTCGCCGGAGGAAGCGGAGAGGCAGCGGCCGCAAAGGAGGGTAGAACGACATGATACGCAGGGGCTTTCCCGACCGCCGCCAACGCGGGCACCAACACCTGGTTGCCGCGGCCGCGGGGCTCGTTGTCATGGTCATGGCGGCCGGCGAACCGGTGCGCGGCGATGGACCCGTGCTCCCGCTCCCCGAGCACGATCGCGAGCAACTGTCCCGCTTCCTCGGTCCCGGGGTGGTCGGCGCCGCGCTGCCTTGCGATCCGATCGGCGATCCGACGACGTGGTTCCCACTGCACGCGCGCGCCAGCAAGTTCCAGTGGACCTCCGGACCGAACGCCGGTCGGACGGAGGTCCTCGCGCTCCGCGAAGCGAAACGGCCGATCGGGACCCAGGCCTGGCGTTTCGGCCTGTCGCCGGTGCTGGCGGGTTTCATCGTCAGGGACGCACAAGGCGGGCTGGCGATGCCGGCGGTTACCGACACCGCCGAGGGTCTGGTGATCGTGGCGAACCCGGCCAATCCGTTCCTGCCGGCAAATTTGCAGCCCGGCGAGACCAGACGCGTCGACAACCGGATAGCCGCGAACTACCTCGACGACCCGTACGACACCGATTACGCCGGTCGCATGGCCGGCGAGTTCACCTACGTCGGCACGTATCGGGTGACGGTACCCGCGGGAACCTTCCCGGCCGTCCTGACGCGCCTGCACGCCACAGGCAAGGTCGGACCGGCGCACGTCGAGGACACGTCATGGGCCCTGTACGCGCCCGGCGTGGGCATGGTGGCCATGGTTGCGCAGGAAGACGTCGCCGCATTCTGGATATTCCACCTCGACACGACCGCGGGCAAAGTGCTCGTCGCACAGTAGCCCCACGCCATCGACCGCTCGCGCGGCCTCGCGCTCAGCGCCGCGCCATGCGGGCGCCGGCCGCCGGGCGGCGGGCCGTACCGTCGAGCCGGTCGGCCAGCGCAAGCACGGTGTCGATGTAGGCGTCGGAACGGTTGTAGTACCAGATCGCCTGGCGGCGCTCGCTGCGGTTCGCACCGCGGCGCCAGCCGTGGTTCCGCAGGTAGTTTGCCGTCGAGGCGATGGCATCGGCCGGGTCGTACAGACTTACCCTTTCGTCGCCGTTACCGTCGGTGCCGAACTTCAGATAACTGCTGGGCAGGAACTGCGTCAGACCGAACGCACCCGCGCCGGAGCCGCGGATGGCCAGCGGGTCGATACCCAGGCGCTCGGCCATGCGGAACGTGGCCACCACCTCGGGATAGAAAAGCTGCTCCAGATACCGCGCTCGAGCCTGCGCTTGCGACGCGATGTCCGCCGCCTCCGCACCCTGCGCATCGAGGGTATGGCGGGCGATGTTGCGCGCCAGATTGCGCGGTTCGTTCGCCATCGCCAGTCGCGCCAGGCGGAAAAGCACCATCTCCCGCCCGGTGTTGCGGCCGCATTGCGTCTCGACGTGCATGATCGCCGCCAGCACGCTCGCCGGCACGCCGCTCCGCGCCGAGGCGACGCGGAACTCCCGGTCGTGCGCCATGCGGCAGGCCCGCGCGCGCGCGACACTGTCGGCCGACAGGAACCCCCGATACAGCCCTCGCGATTCGCGCGGAGCGAGTTGAAAATCGAGCCCCGAAAACACCGGCATGCGCGGGTCGTCGAACACGGCCCTGACCCGATAAGGGTCAAGCCCATCCGCCACCAGCCGATCGACGAGATAATCCCAACTGTCGTCGCCCCCGTACACGGCGGCCGCTGGCCGCACCCAGAAAAAAATCGCCCAGAGCGCCAGCACCCACCTCGACCACCACATCATGTTCGGCACCATCGCCCTTACCTCACGCGATGTCGAACCACGGCCGCATCGCCTTCTTCACCCGCACCCTCGGCCCGTGCCTCACGCCAGCAGCTTCGCCGCTTCGCGCTGCGTTGCCGCACACGCCTCGGCGCAAGCCTTGCACTCGGAATGATGGTCCTCGTGCTTGCGGCAGGCCTTCTCGCAATCGGCACAGACGTCGCGGCAGAGCTGAATCAACGTCTTCGCGTACTTCGAATCCGTCGGCGCAATCGCCGCCGTTGCCTGGCAGACCGCCAGCATCTCGTGCACGGACCTGGCGCAATCGCCGAGCGACTTGTCGCCCCGCGCCAGCTCCTTCAGGCAGTGATCCATACAGACGTTGCCGGCGTCGAAGCACCCGGCGAGAGCCGCCGTGAAAGCCGCGCTCGGGCGCGGCCCCGCCTGCTTGTGGTGGGAGTGATCGTGCGAGTCGGCCGCCGCCGGCCCCGCCCCGACCATGGCGCCGGCCACTGCCCCCGCCCCCACCAACAGAAAATCGCGTCGATCCATGCCGTCCTCCTCCTGATCGTTCTATCGCTGCTCTCATTTCAGCACGCGCAAGCGGCGTGGGCAACGAGGCAAACCACAGACCTTGCGTGCCGAGAGCAGCCGTCGTACCTAGACCGCCATGCAAGTCGACATCGGCGACCTGGTGATGCACCCCGGCTACGCACCCTATCCGCGCTACGGGCGCGTAGTCGAGCAGATCGACGACGCGCACGTGCGCGTCACCACCGTCCAGTGCGGCGACCCGCGCTGCGCGGCGGAGCACGCACACGGCGATCTGGTCTGGCAGACCGGCGACCTCCTTGCCGCCACGGCGTATCAGGCCCGCGCCGAGTGGGAGGAAGGCCGAAAGAGTTCGCCCAACGCCATGGTCGAGGCGTGAGATGACCGGCCAGGAGTGGTGGCGGGAAGCGGTGTTCTACGAGATCTACGTGCGCAGCTTCCAGGACTCCAATGGCGACGGGATCGGCGATCTGGCCGGAATCGTCGAGCGGCTCGACTACCTGAACGACGGCACACCGAAGTCACTCGGGGTCGATGCGTTGTGGCTAACGCCGATAAACCCGTCGCCGATGTTCGATTTCGGGTACGACGTCAGCGACTACCGCGGCGTCGATCCGGTGTTCGGCAGCCTCGCCGATTTCGACCGGCTCGTCGCCGAAGCGCACCGCCGCAACATCCGCATCGTCTTCGATCTCGTTCCCAACCACAGCTCGCACCTGCACCCCTGGTTCCAGTCGGCACGCCGGTCGCGCACCGATCCGCACCGCGACTGGTACGTCTGGCGCGACCCGGCGCCGGGCGGCGGGTACCCGAACAACTGGGCGAGCGCCTTCGGCGGGCCGGCCTGGACCCTCGACCCCGCCACGGGCCAGTACTACCTGCACTCGTTTCTCCCGGAACAACCCGACCTGAACTACCGTAACCCCGCGGTGGCGGCAGCCATGGAGGATGTCATCCGGTTCTGGCTGGATCGCGGCGTCGACGGCTTCCGCGTCGACGTCATGCACAAGCTCGTCAAGGACGCGGCGCTGCGGGACAACCCCGAGCCGGCGCCCGAAGAGGCCCACCCGGTCAAGCACTATGGCGGGCAGAAGCACGTCTACGACGAAGACCAACCCGAGGTGCACGACATCATCAGGAGCTGGCGGCGCATCCTCGACCGCTACGGCGATCGGACGATGGTCGGCGAGGTCTACCTGTTCGATCCTCCGCGGTTGGCCCGGTACCACGGCAACGGACATGACGAGCTGCCGCTCGCGTTCAATTTCAGCTTTCTGTGGAGTCCGTGGGATGCCGCGACGTTCCGTGCCCAGGTGGCCGAGATGGAAGCGCTGCTGCCGCCGGGCGCGCAACCAACCTACGTCCTGTCGAGCCACGACGCGCCGCGCTATCGCACTCGGTTCGACGACCCGGTGTGGGGCGAGGCGCGCGCCCGGGTCGCCGCGCTGATGCTGCTGACCCTGCGCGGCACCCCGTTCCTGTATTACGGCGAAGAGATCGGCATGCACGACGTCGTCATTCCGTTCGACCGCATTTGCGATCCGGTGGGCAAGCGCGTACCCGCCCTCGGACGCGATCCGGAACGTACGCCGATGCAGTGGGGTCCGGCCCCCGGCGCCGGCTTCACCACGGCCGCGACGCCGTGGTTACCGCTGGCCGACGACTACGCCGCGATCAACGTCGAGCGCCAGCGCCGCGACCCGCACTCCCATCTGAGTTTCTACCGGCGCGCCATCTGGTATCGAAAGCGGACCGCGGCGCTGACCCACGGAACGTACACCCCCGTGGAAGGTCCGCCCGACACGTTTATCTACCGCCGGGAGCACGGATCGAGCCGGTGCGTGGTGGCGCTGAACTTCGCCAGCGAGGGGCGCACCTTGCAGCTCCCCGGCCTCGGCGGCGCGCGCTTGTCGCTATCGACCGACCCGGATCGCAGCGAGGGCGCCCTCGGCGCCGCAGCGGTGCGACTCGGACCGTGCGAGGGGGTGGTGGTGGAGGAGGGTTTGGGGTCTTGAGGTCTTGGGGTCTTGAGGTCTTGGGGTCTTGGGGTCTTGGGGTCTTGGGGTCTTGAGGTCTTGGGGTCTTGGGGGACTTTCTCGGGAGTGCCCATGACGTGGCGGTCGTCGCAAGACGATGAAAACGCGGTCCTCTCTGCGGGGTCGGGGCCGGAACCGTTATCGGGATCGAGGGAACCGGATCGATACCGCTGCCGATACCGACCCCGATGGCCGGTCGCCATTGCGCTTGCCCACCTCCGGTCCCACTCACCCCAATCCTCGAAAGCGAAGAAGATGGAAGACCGGAAACAGGAAACCGAGGCCCCGGGGTGGCACCTCTGCAAGTCCGAGAAACGGGGTGGGGTCGGACCACGACAACCTGCGGTAATCTCTGGCTTTCGGTGACCAGATCAGGCCGATTTCACGTCCATGCCGTCGTTTTCGAAGGCTAGACTGGCCGGATACACCGCCGCGTCCTCACGCAGAACATGGGTGTAATCGATCGTTCCTCTCAACCGGGGAGCGCCGATCCGATCTGCTGACCGGTTTCCCGTCTCCGGTTTCCTATCTCCCGTTTTCCGTTCTTCTGACCTCGCCCGTGTTTGGGGAGCGCCGGTGCTGCCGGAGGCCGTCGGGACCGTCCTCGCTCCGCCAACGGCGACCCCACCGCGGCGATCGAGAAGATCCTCCGCCATCTCGGCTTGCCGACTGCGCCGGCGCCCTCGCCGGCACCCGTCCTGCCGGCGCCCGGGTGCGGCCGGCCTGCGGGCGCAATCTCTTGTCGACACGCGCTTTGTCCGCGCTGTATTCGGGCTGTGAAGGGGCGATCGTAAAGACGAGGGGGATGGCGGGCAACGCCCGAGAATTGATCTTACGTCAAACACGGCGTTTATGCCGGCTATCCGCTCTGGTCACACGTGCCTGCCCCGTCGCACGCCGCACTCGTGCAAGGGTTGTTATCGGTGTCGGTGCATGGAACTCCCGACGGCTGACCCGTGCAGTCAGCGACCTGTGCTACCGTCGGCGCGGCACCCAGCAATGCCACGGCGATTGCCAACGCGAACGACCCAACAGAACTCTTCGTCATTGCTACCCCCTCTCGTCTCCCTTGTCAGTTCCTGCAAGCCGAACGCCGGCCATCACCCGCGCGCGTCTTCTTGCGCGTCGGGTGCATGGCCCTGTTCGGCAATCCGCTTCGCACGTAGATCCACGACTTCGTGTCCTGCGGTTGGCCCCTGCGCCCTGAGTTGGGCTACGAAGGCATCGACATCGCCTTGATACTCACGCGCGATTTCGTCCTTGATCTTCCAGAGCTCTTCTATGATTGGGTCAGTCATTGCTGGTTCGCTCCCATCAGTTCCTGCGGCGTGCATATTTCTGGGCAAACGTAGCCACCCGTCGTGCAAACAGCGCGCACGAGAGGTTTCATCTCGGCATTGTCAATGTGGCGGTAATTCCAGGTGAGCAAGTAATCAATAGCGTGCACCGCTGCGATGGCGATGTGGAGAGAATCGCCGATCGCGTTCGCCGGAAGTGCACCCTCCCGGATGAGCACCTTGGACAATGCAACAACCTCGTCCGTGATCGCCAGCAATGGGATGCCGGACAGCGCCTCGAGTCTCCGTGACGCGGCCTCCGGACTTCCCCTTCCAGCCTCTTCGGTTACGACGCTGGAGCTGTATAGAGAGAATCGACTCCGTTGAGTATCCCACCAATCGACGGTCGCCTTCTGCCAGGCTGCCGCCAACAGATCACTGGTCGGCCGAGCGGTGAGGTAGGAGATGACCGATGTCTCCACATAAACCGTCTTCGGCTCCATCGCACTCAAACCATGGCTTGTGCGTCCGCGGTGGGCTCGGGCCCGTTGGTCCGAAGCTTCGCGTCTTCTCCAGTCGGCCTACTCGGCCCTGTGTCCCCCGGTTTCCCGTCTCTGCCGGTCGCCGAGTTGACGAGACGCTCCCGGAGGCAGAGTTCGGCTGCCCGAAGGGACTCACGAGCGTGTTCCAGTGTCATCGGGTCCAGCCTACGTCCGGCCCACGTCAGGCGTCAATCGCCCGCAGCGCGCGACCGCACGGGTGGGCCCATCGATAGCAAAGACCAACGCTCCAACCCGCGGCGTCAACGTTCGTCGAGCATTAGCGCCGAGGATTGTTACTCTCCCTTCTGCGTCGCCTTCTTCACAATGGTCAGATGGACCATCGATGCCGGCGGCGTGCTAAATCGGTCGGCCAGGAAGGCGCTGCACACCAGCTTCTTCGACGTGGCGATGATGCGCGCAGAGCCCGCGTTCCCAAATCCTCCACCCAGGTCGGAGTTTAGTATGATGCCCGCAGCGCTCATCGTTCCAAACAATACGGTCTGGCCAGGTACCACAGCGAGCGATGTCGCGACCCCGTCGTTGATCGGAGCACCTCCGAAGGGTGCGAAGACCTCAACCCCAACCTGAATCGTCGCTGCATCTGTGGAGGTGCAGGAGAAGTAGGTCCCCAACGCGTATCCGCCCCCGCCGTTGACCCCGGAGACGGAATACACGTGAAGCGTATTCTTGCCGGCGACCAGCATAGGCAGGGGCGTGTCGACGATGCCGGCAAACGTCGCCGAGTTTATCAGGACCGCGAGTGCTATCCCGGCCAGAGTCATTGCCGCGGTTCGAGTGCGTGGCATACCCACCTCCTCTTGATCTGTGCATCGGCGTTTTCAGCCCCGACCCCGTCCACAGCACAAGCCGAACGCCTGACGCTCAGCCGCGCGGGCCGCAACGCGCCGCTTCCCGTTGTCTGAGCCGCCACGCGGCCCGCGTCGGCTGCAGCGGCTTGTTAGGCGCGACGTTGGCTCCGGCGCTCTCGTTGGTGCTCATCCCCACAGACTCGGTCATTGCCGTAGCTTTTCGGGTGGGAACGGTCCGGGCGTTGGCGGTGGAACATAAGCCGCGATCTCTTCTTCTGATGTTTGTACGAGATAGTCGTGGACCGTCGACCGCCGCCGATACTGGTCCAGTTCCCGTGTTGCACACAACTTTCGAACTTCCCGATTCCGACCGTTGCCGTGAACCGAGAAGCACCTCCGATAGTGCCGGATAGCGTCCAACACAACGTCGAGAGGAAGCCACTGACCAGGATGCTCGCCCTGATCGTCCATTCTCCCGCCGGGTACGCGAAAGCCTTGGACCGAGATTTCACTGCCGACGATCTCCCACTCCCCTTCGTCACCAGCACTGAGCAGCGCGAAGTGCGCGCCTGTTTCGCGCATCTCTTTGTCGTCGAGCCGCAGAAGGAACGCCACCTCCTCTTGCCCAACGGCGTACGGTTTCCAGCGATGAGAGCAGGTCCAGTCGACAAACTTGAGTACGTCGAGTTCTGTGGTGTCCTCTCGACCGGCAAGGATCTCGCTAACTCGTAGAGTGAACGCTTTCTCGTTCACTGTCACGATTTCCCCGCGAACAATCAAATCGGCGAGCCCCGCGAGCTCGAAGAACTGCGGTGGGTCGTACTTCCCTTCCGCGACGGTCGCAATCTCCAATAGTGCGATCACGAGTAGCACGACCGTTCCCTCGAATCGCATCCGGTTCACACCCGCTTCCTGCCTAACGAAGAGGGTTTTTCCGCCGTCCGGCCGTACGATCGTTTGCTTGAAAGAGGAGGACCCACGGCCGGATGGCGGAAAGCCCCCGTTGAACTGAACCGCGTTGCACCGCTGTTGCTCCCTATGGGGCCTCTATCGCAAGTGGGGCGGCGATGGCAATCGAGCAGGGGTTCGAATTGTGGCGTCGGGAGGGGGGCCGAGGATCGCGATCGGCAAGGATAGGCGCATCGATGCCGATGCCAGTGAGCTTCCGAGGCGCGATCTCGCTGTCACGGGCACACGGCTGCGTCGCGAGCCGGCGGCTCGCCGGAAGGAAAGGAGCTCGCAGGGAGGCAGGCGTGTGGTCATGAGGTGTCGCGCTTCACTGGTGAAATGTTCTCGATGACACGCATCGGCTTGCCGCAGACCGGACATGGTCCCGGTCCTCGATCATGCGAAAGTCGGTGGTAGTCACGCTCGCCGCGGGGTTCATCGTCCGTAGATTCGTTGTCGACCGTCGGTGGGGCGAGATCGACGACGCCGAGCAGGGTGCGGCTAGGTGCGAGCTTGTGGCGGCGCTGGCTGTTGGCCAGCAGCCCGTAGTGACGGATACGCATGAAGCCGCGGTATCCGTTCGGCCAAGGAGGGGTGGTCGGACACCCGCACGCATCCGGGCAATGTCTTCGGTGAGCCGACGTGCGGCACCGATGTGGCAAAACAGGACTTGTACGCGAACCGGCCGGCAGACGTCAGCTTCGTGATCGATTCGTTGCTCGCCCTGAGCGAGGCATCCGACTCGTTCTTCCATCAAACGATCGACGGCGAGCGCATCGGGGTCACCGGCCACTCGTTCGGTGCTGACACGACCTTGATGGCGAGCGCCCGAGATCCGCGCGTGGATGCCGGCCTGCCCCTGGCGTCAGGCGCCATCGTGCCTGCCGAGGAGATCGCGCGGATCCGGGTCCCAATGATGATCCCTGGCGGAAGCCGCGACACACTGAACCCCATCGAAGAATGGGGCGAGCACGACTATGCGGCGCTTAACCCACCCCGGTACCTGGTGGCGATCTTCAACATGGGCCACTTCGGCTTCTCGAACGAGTGCATCCGCCCGATCGATCCCTGCGACGACCCGACGACGCTGACCTAGGACGAAGCGCATCGGGTCAGTCTGCGCTACGCGGTGCCGTTCTTCCTGCACTGGGTGGCGGGCGGCCGCCGCCTCGACGCGTATCTCTCGCCGGCGCCGGGGACGGTCTTCACCGCCGATACCGTCGAGCCGCCCGATGACTGACCGGCGCCGACTCGACGGTGCCGCACCGGGTCACGATCACGGAGCAACGAGGTGTGCCATGACATGGAGGGTTGTCCGGAGTAGCGCCCTGAAGCGTTGTGCACGCCGCCTGTCGGGAAGAAACTGGCGAGCATTCGAACGCAGGCCGCCCCTCGATACGGCGCCTGAGAAAACGGCGCCCATTTGGGAGGGCGAGGCTCCCGCCGAGCCGACCGGTGGAGCTTGCCGGGAGGGTTGCGCCACAACCTTTCCCGCGCCGTCCTGGAAATGCTCCTCTACGATCAGCGTCAAGATCCGCCGATGAGCCCCCCTTGCTACTGCCGCCAAGCCCATGGAGGCACCCATGACACGAGTCGATCCGTGGCGTATTCGTCTCCGGCAATGCACTTACGTAGTCGTGCTATGCAACGTCGTACTCACCCCGATGCGAGTCGAAGCACTCCCGACCGGGCCGAGCCACGCCGGCTTGCGCTTCGTCGAGGTGCTACGTGACCGGGTCGGCGGGATCGAGGGCCTCGTCCAACCCCCCGGCCTGGCAATCAGTCCCGACGGGAAGCACGTGTACGTGGCGGCCGCCGGAAGCAAGGCCGTCACAGTGGACACCTCGCCGGGAACTGGCTGCACCCAGCCCGCGCCGAGACCGCCCCGCTTCACAGTCAGTCCCCGTTCAACGCCCCCGTTGTCGTCTCACCGTGGCGGCAGTTCTGCGATGGGTTCGATGGATGTCTTTCCTATTACAGTGCCACGGTCACCGCCCCACGGCGTTGACCGCGCCACGGTCGCGGTGCGAGGATGACAATTGATGGATCTGAATATGAGTGGGCTCGCGGCCGTCTTTGACCGCTACCCGGTGGTCGCCGCGTATCTGTTCGGATCGCAGGCGAGCGGACAGGCCACCGCGTTGAGCGACGTCGATGTTGCCGTGCTGCTCGAGCCCAACGCACCTGCTCCGGGGATGATCCAGGCGCGGCTGATCTCGGACCTCATGCTGGTGTTCCATCGGTCCGACGTCGATGTCCTCGTGTTGAACCGCGCCTCGGTCCTCTTGCGGGAACGGGCGATCGTGCGGGGGCGCCTCCTCTACTGTCGCGACGACGCCGCGCGCGTGCGCTTCGAGGTGGCGACGCGGCGCGAATACCTCGATACGCAGCCGCTGCGCGAACGCCTCGACGTGGCGCTGCTGGAGCGGTACGCGCAACGCTCATGATCGACCGCGCCTCCGTCTGCAGCCGCCTCCACGCCCTCGAAACCTATGTGGCGGAGCTCGAACGGCTTGCGACGACGGTCACGCGCCCGGAGTTCGACGCGCAGCTTTAGACGCAATGGACCATCGAACACGGCTTGCAACTGGCAATCGCATGCGTTCTCGACATCGGCAGTCACCTGATTGCCGGGCAAGCGCTGGGCGCGCCGGAGTCGTACCGCGAGGTCATCGAGATACTCGGTGAACGTGGCGTCGTCCCGGCGTCATTCGTCGAGCGGGTGCGGGGCATGCCCGGCTTCCGCAACATCCTTGTGCACGACTATCTCGCCGTCGACCTCGGCGTGGTCTGGGAGATGCTACACGACGGCCCGGGGCAGTTCCGAGAGTTTGCCGAGCACGTCGCGCGACACCTGCAAGGCGTAGCGGCTCTGCCACGGTAACCTCAATCGGCAAGCCTCACTCACCGCGGCGATTCAGTGCCCGCTGGAAGGACACCCACTGCGCTGCACGACCGGCGGGTGAATTCGCGCCCGCACTTCCGGCGGGACTCGTGCCCAGCCGGAGCCCGCCGGGCGCGGCTGGGTGGCCCGCCAAACTCCCGTTGAACCGCGGCTGGGTGGCGCCAAACGCCCTAACCCGCCGTGCGTGTCTCGCCAAACCCGCCGGCTTTTTCCGCGCCGCGAGAAGCGTTCGCGGCACTCGGAATAGGGGCCGACAGCGAGCCCCCCCGAATTCTTCGCGCCGCGGTCTTCACCTCGCGGGATGCCATATTGCATGCGTTCGTGGTGAGGAACGTGACGGGGGGCTGATCATGGGCCGGCGCTGTGTGGCCGTAACGATCGTGCTGCTCCCGGGCGCCCGCTTCTGTACTCGCAGGGCGCTCCCGCCGTTCCCGAACCTCCTGTTCCAGACTCGATCCGCAGACAAACTGGACCATCGCCCGGGCGCATACGCCCGCGACCGGCATGACCGAGGAGGGCTCTCATGAACCGGACAGCCATCATCCACGCCCTGATCGGTGGCGCAGTGATTGCCACCGCGGCCTCGTTGGCCGGGCCGCTGTTCGCAGGAACCGTGCTTCGGGAGGCCGAGTTCGACGCCGCCACCGGCCCGCCGGAGATCTCCGTCACGGCGCCGCGTTCAGGTCATGTCACAGTTCGCTATCTCAACCCGGACTCCGGTCCCGGCGGCATGCTCCACTGCGACCTGTTCGGCGAAGACGGAACCCACCTGTTCAGCGCTGAGGTCTTCAACGCCCTCGGGACAGGGGGAGTGTGCCTCGGCGCATCCGACTACGCTGTTGGCGTTTCGGAACGCGTATTCAAGTTCCCCGTAAGCGGCGGTGCGCGCGTCGTTCTGGGTGGCTACAACCCCAGTCCCCGTGGCCCCACAGGAAGAGACCGCTTAGTCATCGCGTACTCCCCTACACCGATCCTGCGGCCAGTCACCGCACCGGACCTCCATATCTCTTCGGGGCCGCTCGAAGAGAATTCAGTGTCGGCAGAACTGTCGGTTCCGGCCGAAGCGTTCGCATTGCTAAACGCCACGGCCCTCGGCTCGGGTGGGGGTGGCTTTGGAGTCAGCCAGGATGGTTCCAGCATCGGCTGCCTGCAGTTGCACCTCGGTCGCGTGGGTTCTCCGTTCCTGATGGCGGTTTCGTCGGGTACCCACCTGATCCGCATCACCCACGAGGACCCGTACTTCCCCGACAACTCCGGTACGCGTTCCGCTGATCTCTACCTCGTTTCCGTACCGCCCGACACTTGCGGCAACGGCACCGTCGACACCGGCGAGGAGTGCGACGACGGTAACACCGACGACACCGACGGTTGCACGCTCGCCTGCACCGTGTGCGGCAACGGCGTTACCGCCGGCTACGAGGAATGCGACGACGGCAACCTGCTCGACGGCGACTGCTGCTCGTCGACCTGCCAGCGACCGACCGCTATCCTCGCCGGGCCGATCGTCAACCCGGCCAACAATCACCGCTACTACCTGCTGGAGTTCGCCCCGTGGTCGACCGCCGAAAGCGCGGCGGTCTGTCTCGGCGGCCATCTCGTCACCGTCAACAACGAGAGCGAAGAGAACTGGATCTGGAGCCAGTTCTCGAATTTCGGCAACGTCGATCGGCACCTTTGGATCGGGCTGAGCGACGCCGCCTCGGAAGGCAGGTTCGTCTGGGTGAGCGGCGAAGCGTCACCGTACACGCATTGGTCGCCGGGTGAACCCAACGATTGCGGCGATGGCGAAGACTATGTCCACATATCCCCGGACAGCGGCCTGTGGAACGACATCCTCGAATCCGGCTACGGAGGCTGTGGCGGGGACTTCCGGCCCAACGGGGTAGTGGAAGTCACCGATTGCGGTAACGGCGCGCTCGACGCCGGCGAGGAGTGCGACGACGGCAACACCAACGCGTCGGATGGCTGCACGAACGCCTGCTCGGTCTGCGGCAACGGCATCCGCGCGCTGATCGAGGCCTGCGACGACGGTAACCTCGTCAGCGGCGACGGCTGCGACGCCAACTGCACGCTAAGCGCGTGCGGCAACGGCATCCGCAGCCCCGCCGAACCGTGCGACGACGGTAACACCAATCCCTGCGACGGCTGCTCGCCCACCTGCCAGATCGAGCCCGTGGGCTACCGCTGCGGCGACGGCGTTCTCAGCACCGACTGCGGCGAGGCCTGCGACGACGGCAACACCAGCGACGCCGACGCCTGCCGCGCCAACTGCACCCTCAACGTCTGCGGCGACGGCGTGCGCAACCCGGCTGCAGAGGCGTGCGACGACGGCAACACGACCAGTGGCGACGGCTGCGACGCCAACTGCACACCGACGGCTTGCGGCAACGGCATCAAGACCGCGGGCGAGCAGTGCGACGACGGCAACATCGACCCGTGCGACGGCTGCACCGCGACCTGTCAGCGCGGGGAAAGCTGCGGCGACGGGCACCTCGACCCGCTTTGTGGCGAACAGTGCGACGACGGCAACCGCTACCCGTTCGACGGCTGCACCGGTGCCTGCACGATCTGCGGCAACGGCGTCGCCACCGCGCCGGAGGAGTGCGACGACGGCAACGCCAATCCGAACGACGGCTGCACCACCGGCTGCACCATCTGCGGCAACGAGGTCGTGACGCCGCCGGAAGGCTGCGACGACGGCAACCTGGTCCATGGCGACGGCTGCGACGCCGACTGCCTCGGCCCCGGCTGCGGCAACAATCGCATCGACGGCGACGAGGAGTGCGACGACGGCGGCATCTGCATCGGCGGCGCCAACGCCGGCACGTTCTGCACGGCGCACCGGCAGTGCCCGGACGGCGAGTGCACGACCTTCGGCGGCGATGACTGCGCCGTCAACTGCACCACGGAGCGCAGTGTGCCGGTCACCCTGAAGCCCGGGGTAGAGCATGATCGAAACCTCCAGGCCGGCACGAGTGGCGCCCTCGTCGAGTCCGAGGTCATACAGCGGATTCCCATGCCCTTTTCGGGGGCGCACATGATCCTCAGGGTCGGAGGCAGCCGGCCGAGCTCCGGGGATCCCGCCATTCCGCTGGCCGTGCGCCCCGGCGATCTTTCGATCGCGCCGATCCCCGTCGGCTCTTATGCGTGCCTTTGCATCCACGGCATGGAGGACCCCGAGCTCGGAGAAGGCCTGGCCGGTGCCGGATCGGTGACGTGCAGCGGGACGCGGTCCGGCGTGAACCTGACCACGACCGTCGACCACCACACCAACGACACCGACCCGCAGTGCACCGAGGGGACGGTGGAACGAGCCGGCCGCTGCGAGTATGCCGCCTGCGTTGACGGCAGCTATCCCGGCCGTGCCTGCCGGGCGGACGCCGACTGCGGCGGCGCGCACGAGGGTGTCTGTAACGGACCCGAGGAGATGACCGCGGCCGGTAGCGGTCCGGCGGGATCCGCCCGTCTCGACCTGCGGCTCCTGACCCGGCAGTTCTACAACTGCGAGACGGAAACCGACTCGAAGATCTGCGTCGAGTCGGCCAACAGCGGCGCGTGGTGTGACGGCGACGGCACCTGCCCCGGCGGCCACTGCGTCTCGGCGAAGGGCGGGGACGGTGTCCCGTGCACGTCCGACGATCCCGTTCCGGGTGGCCAGCTCTTCTACTACTTCGTCGGGTTCCTGCCCCTGGATTTCCGTGTCGCTCTTACAACCGCCAGCGCGACGACGGAGATCGCCGACGTTGACGACATTTATAGCGGACGGCTGACGAGCACCGTCACCGGCCGCCCGTTGAGCTGCGCAGCCCTGGATCAGGACAGCGTCGTCGGTACTCTGGTGGGGAACACACCCTGGCTCGATCTGCCGGGCCTCCACGATACGATTACGACCATCGTCCTCGCTGCCAACCAGTGCGGCAACGGCGCGCTTGACCCCGGCGAGGTCTGCGACGACGGCGGCGAGTCGGCGACCTGCGACGACGACTGCACCCTCGCTGCCTGCGGCGACGGTACGGTGAACCGCACCGCCGGAGAGGAGTGCGACGACGCCAATAGCGACGACCACGACGCCTGCCGCAACGACTGCAAAGCGAACGTCTGCGGCGACGGCATTATCCGGACCGGCTCGGAGCAGTGCGACGACGGCAACCAGACCGACGGCGACGGCTGCGACTCGAACTGCACGCCGACGGCGTGCGGCAACGGCGTGGTCACGGCGGGCGAACAGTGCGACGACGGCAACACTACCTGGGAAGACGGCTGCAGCGGTGCCTGCGGCAACGAGTTCTGCGGCGACGGGGTGCGCCAGGCCGGGCTGAACGAACAGTGCGACGACGGCAACGCCTTCAGCGGCGACGGCTGTGACGTCAACTGCACGTGGACACAGTGCGGCAACGGCATCCTCACCACCGGCGAGGAGTGCGACGACGGCAACAGCGACTCGGAGGACGGCTGCAGCGCCGCCTGCCGCAACGAATTCTGCGGCGACGGCGTGCGGCAAGCCGGACTCGGCGAGGCGTGCGACGACGGTAACAGCGTCAACGGCGACGGCTGCGACGTCAACTGCACGATGTCGTTCTGCGGCAACGGCGTCGTCGGGCCGCCGGAGGAGTGCGACGACGGTAACGTCTCCGGCAACGACTGCTGCTCGGCGACCTGCCGCGCGGTGGCGGCCGGCACGACGTGCGCCGACTGGGACGTCTGTGACGGTCCGGGCACGTGCAACGCTCAGGGCGAGTGCATTCCCGAGACGGGCACGCCGCTGGACTGCGACGACGGCAATCCGGAGACGCTCGATTACTGCGACCCGGTGGACGGCTGTCACCACCTCCGGCCGGGGTTGTGCGTCGGGGACTGCAACGGTGGCCGGACGGTCACGGTCGACGAGCTGGTAATCATGGTGAACATCGCCCTCGGCCTCGCATCGGTTGAGAGTTGCGGTGACGGCGACGCCGACGGTGACGGCGCGATCACCATCGACGAGATCGTTGCGGCGGTGCGCGATGCGCTGGAGGGATGCGCGTACCCGGCGACGCCGACGCCGCGCCCGTGGCCGACGGCGACGAACACGCCCCCCGCCCCGACCGTCACACCGCAGGTGGGCAGCCGATGACCGGACCGCGAAATGCCTGCGGGTTGGGCCGCGCGCCGCCAGGTGAACTTCATACGCCGGCATGTAGAGCGCGCCAGTCCCGCGCTCCCGCGGATTCAACACCGGCTTGCTGCGCAAATAGCACTGCGGCCGCGAGCGTCGGCCGGTCGTGATGGAGGCTGGGCTCGGTCAATCCCAGACGACTTGGGCCGGATACCTGCGAAGGAATCGGTCGTTCGATACGATGACCAGGTCCTCGACCAACGCCTGCGCAACCAGGAGGCGGTCGAAGGGATCTCGATGGTGGGAAGGCAGAGCGCGCACCGCGTCTGCGTGTCGGACTCGCACCGGCAGTTCAACGAACCCATAGTCGGCGAGGGCCTCCTCCACCGAGGCCTTCGTGTCGATCTTGCCCAACGCGGCTTTGATGGCGATTTCCCAGGCACACACCGCACTCACAAACACCGCGTCCGCCCGTTCGATTCGGCGAGCGACAGTGGGCGGCAGAGCAGCCTCGTCCCACCACACGAAGGTGTGGGTGTCGAGCAGCAGCCTCACCGGCGAACTTTGCCCTCGAAGAGCCGAAGCACCGACTCCGGAAGAGGCGCGTCAAAGCCCTCGCGAACGCGGAAGCGCCCTCGGGGGCGAGAGGGCATCTTGCGCTCGGCCCGGGGCGGCTGCCAGGCCACCAGCTTGGCCCGGGGCCTTCCCGAGCGCGCCAGAACGATCTCCTCCCCGTGCGCGGCCCGTTCCACCAGTTCTGAAAGGTGCGCCTTAGCCTCGGCGATGTTGACGCATTTCACCGGCCCAACGTAACCGGGGCGACCAATCTGGTCAACTTTGGACCCGGGATAACCGGCCATGTCCGTCACCCCCGCACGTTGCCGCCAGCGGCCGCAGTCCTTCGCTCAGCAGGCTTACGGCTCGCGTTCAGCAACCCATTGAGAATGGCCGTCCCGGCGTTACCTCGGCGAAGGCCGAAGTCCTTCCCTTCCCCGAGAAGTGTTCGCGGCCGCGGCAAACACCGGCCGTAGCAGGACGAGCGAGCCGCTCCATTAGCCGACGGTGGCCTACTGGTTACGATCTTGCTTGCCTGAGGGGTGGGATACCCGATGGGGGAGACTGATCATGGGCTGCCGCAGTTCGGCCGCAACGATCGTCCAGCTCATAGGGGCCCGCCGCGGTAGCGGCCGAGCATCGGCGCCCTTCCCGAACCGCCAGTTCTTTCCGATTCGAAGCGGCAGCGAAAGTTCCAGTCGGAGACACGGCCTGCCGCAGCGAGCAGTGATCACTGGTAACGAGGTGTGTCATGACACACACGTTCGTCCGGAGTAGTACCGAAAGGCGGTGGCCGCCGTCTGTCCGAAAGAAACTGGGGTTTGCCGGGCCGACGCGGCCCCTCGATACGGCCCGTGAAAGGACCGGACCTACTCGGGGCGAACGGATCCATCGGTCCGAATCTCAAACGAGCGGGGCCACCACCCGTTCGCCCCGAGTGCCGGCCCCTCTCCTGGGGCCGGTGTATCGAGGGGCGCCCGCTTGGAACGGACGGTTGCTTCTCGGGAGGGGTTCCGCACGAAACGCCGGCTGGCACGCCGGTACGCCAACAGCGCAGGCAATCGCGCTGCTGCTGCTCTCGCTGCTGTTCGCCCTGCCCGCGAAGGCGAGTGACGGCACCGCCGGGCGGCTCCGGGTGGCGCAGGTGCTGCACGACCACGTCGACGGCGTCCTCGGGCTCGCCGGGACCCGCGGCGTGGTCGTCAGCCCGCACGGCACGCACGTGTACACCACGGCGGATCACGGCAAGTCGGTCGACGTCTTTGCGCGCGCCGCCGACACGGGGCGGCTCACGTTCGTCGAGGCCCGTGGCGACGTCGTGCCCGGGTGGATCGGCCTTGGCTTGCTCCGGCTGTTCGCGACGAGCCCGGATGGCCGGCACCTCTACGTGCCGGCACAATCGTACAATGCGCTCCTCGTCTTCAGCACCGGCGAGGGCTCGATGGCGCCGATCGTGCGCTGCGCCGGCGATTGCGATCTCAGCGTCGATGTGACGATCGACGAGCTGGTCACGGGCGTGAACATCGCCAACGGTAGCGCGCCGCTGTCGGCGTGCGAGATGCTCGACCCGAGCCAGGACCTGACCGTGACGGTCGAGGAGCTGATCGCCGGCGTCGGCAACGCGCTGAACGGGTGCATCGACCCGCTGACGCCCGGCGATCACAGGCGCCTGCTCGTCGTTGGCGGCCAGCGGCGGCTCTACGATCTGCACGTCCCACCGGGCTACGATGGTGCGACAGCCGTGCCGCTCGTGCTCGACTTCCACGGCGGACAGAACAATCTCACCCGGTTTGCCGGCGTGAGCGGCTTCCGCGCTCGTGCCGACGCCGAGGGATTCCTCGTTGCCTATCCGCTGGGTCTCTATGGCCAGGCGAGCGTGCCCGAAGGTGAGGCGGCGCAGGGGCCGTCGTTCAATGCCGGCTGGTGTTGCGGCGACGCGGCAACGAAGCGGGCCGATGACCTTGGCTTCGCGCGCGCCATCGTGGCGGCGGTCGCGACCGAGGCGAACATCGATCGGCGTCGCGTGTACGCGACGGGGCATTCGAACGGCGGCATGCTGAGTCATCGTCTCGCGTGTCAGGCGACGGACGTCTTTGCCGCGGTCGCGCCGGTGGCGGGACGGATCACGCTTCCGAGAAGCCTGCCCTGCCAGCCAACGCGGCCGATCGCCGTCATCGACTTCGCCGGGATCAACGATACGGAGGTGCCGTACGACGGCAACGCCCTGTTCAAGTCGGCGGCGGAAACTTTCGCCTTCTGGCGCGACACGAACGGCTGTGCCGGCACCATGCCCGACGAGCGGGTCGAGAGCGGTGCGAGCGCCTGCGAGGCCTACACCAACTGCAACGGCGGCGTACGCGTCGGCCTGTGCAGCGTTCTCGCCAGCGACACGGCGCGCACGGACAGCACCGACCCGGGGCACCAGACGTACCTGAATCCCGTAATCGACGTCGCGCGTACGGCGTGGACGTTCCTGTCGCAGTTCCGCTTGCCGGAGGAGTGAGCAAGGAGGCGTGATGTTGCGATCCGCCGCGGCCCTTCCGACCCTCTCCGCCGCTGTGGGTCGGCAACGAAACGCCGGTACGGTCGGGTGCGAAGCGCGGTCAGGTTTTCAACCACCACCGGGCGAGGTCGATCTCGACGGCGTCGAAGGGCTCGGCGCGGACCTGTTCATCGCCGCCGTGGGTTCTGGCGACGATCCAGCGCCCGCCCTCGTGGCGATGCACCTCGAGCGTCTTCAGGATCGGGTCGGCGATCCACAGGTGCGACACGCCTTCGCAGGCGTAGATCGGCATCTTGCGGCGGCGGTCGAGAATCGCGGTCTTCGGGGACACCACCTCGCAGACCCAGTCCGGTGCGAGCTCGAAGTAGGCGACGTTCGGGATCGCCGGCATGCGCTCACGGCGCCAGCCGGCGACGTCGGGAACCATCGCGTCGGGACCGAGATGGATCTCCGGCTCGTACAGAATCCACCACCCGCCGGGCGCATCGGGGCCGTTCGGCGGGCGGTTGAAGCGGCCGAACACGTCACTGCCGATTCCGGAAGCGGCCAGCGCCTGCGGCGAACCCGGCCGCGGCGAGGCGTACAGCTCGCCGTCGACGATCTCACCCACGAGGTGTTCCGGCAGAGTAAGTACATCGTCGCACGCAGCGCGGTGCCGCGCGGGTTCCATACCGCCGGCTGTAGCCCGCGCGATTCGTTCCCTACACCGCGAACGACGGCCTCGCGATCGAACCGCCCGGAAGGGCGTGGCCCCGTCGCTCCCCGTCGTCTCGCGTCGCAGGCGCCATGAGCAAGGAAGGGAGCGCGCGCGGAGCGCCCGCTCCACCGAGTCCGATCAACACGATGACCCAAACCTGGTACTCATGTACACGGTAGTACTTACGTGACGCGACCGAAGGACCGTGCCGCCGCGGAAAGGCGCGAACGATATCACCGGCGCATTGACACGAACGGTGAGGTAGATCTGCTGGAAGCCGATATGGGCACCACCAATGGCATCGAGATCAGCCGGGACGAACGGACGCTTTACGTGAACGAAAGTGTGCAGCGTAACGTCTGGGCTTACGACCTGTCGCCCGAGGGAAATATCGGCAACAAGCGCCTGCTGCTGCAGTTTCCCGATTTCTACGTGGACGGTATGCGCTGCGACAGCCGGGGAAATCTGTATATCACCCGCCCGGGCAAGGGAACGGTAGCCATGGTGTCCCGGACGGGGGAAGTGGTGCGTGATATTGAGCTGACCGGCAAGGTGCCGTCGAACATCGCGTTCGGCGGTCCGGACGGCCGCACCGCCTACGTTACCATGCAGGACCGAGGATGCCTGGAGTCTTTCCGGGCGAAACATCCCGGCCGGGAATGGGAGATGTTGCCGACTGGTCGTAAGTGATCGGCAATCTGGGGTTGGGTCGGATGGTTACGACAAATGGGGCGTTTGAGAGGCCCGCGAGGGTGACACCTCCGCAAGAGCGGTAGTTCAACGCCAGCCATCACTGGCGTGCGCGCTCTTGCGCGTCGCGCGCATGGGTTTGTTCAGCACTCCATCTGCGGGCGCCGCCGAACCGGCCTCTCCTCCGTACTCGTACTCGTACTCGGCCACTTCCTCGCGCACCCTATCGAGATCCATCAGGTTCCCCGTGTCCTTCGTTCGAGTACGTGTACGAGTACGAGTACGGAGAGCCCGCCGAACTGCAATTCGACTCCCGAACGAGACTGCACCCACCCCGAGTTTCTGCCGGCACAGCGCATCCGCTCCTCACAGGGGTGAACGGGAAGCCGCAATGCCCGCAACGCGGCGCCGGGTTGCCGGACTCCTCGCGCCGCGTCCTGTCTCAGGGTCGCGTGCGGTCTCCCGTTTGGGAAGGCTGCCGCCGGGCAAGCGGACCCAGAAACCGGCGCCCGTGCTCACCGTGAACGCCTCCGACGCTTCGCCCGGACTTCGTCACGGCGCGACCGCCAAGCGGAGTCTGGACACATGCGTGGGTGTCCACCAGCGGCAATTTGTCCGCGTTCAGTCGTCTGACGGCGGACGCGGCAGGGCCCCGGCGGCGAGGGCGAGGGCTCGCATGTCCTCGAGCCACGCCAGGCGCTGAGCGGGCGTCGCGGCGAGTCCCGCCACCTGTTGCCAGCGGGCCTGGCCCTCCCAGTCGGCTTCCCAGTCGTCGCCCGACACGAACGGAGAGAGCGGTTGGCTCATCCGGCCCCCTTGCGCCGCTGGATCTCCCGCAGGGCGGCGATGTCGGCCAGGTCGCGCGGCCGCCCCGCCAGTTCCTTCATCGCGATCAAGTCGACGATCGCCGCCACACGCACCGTGGTGGCGGTGGTGGTCATGACGCCGGCACGGGTCCAGAGCTCGTCGAACGGAATCGGATGCTCCACCAGGAGATCGACCTGTCGGAGCGGGTTACCGGGGTCGAGCAGCGTGAAGACCCGCATGTGTTTGTCGCGCGCCCAGAGGGCCCGGGTCGCGGGGTCGGCAAAGGACAGCGGGTCGACCGGAACGCGGGGGCAAAGCCCGAGCGCCAAGAGCGCCTCGACGGCACGCCGTGCGGCGGGCGGTGCAAGATCGACGATCAGGTCGAGGTCGCCGGTGACGCGCGCGAATCCGTGCAGTACGACGGCGACGCCGCCGACGACGACGTAGCGGACCGCCGCACGGTTCAGGGCGTCGAAGATGGACTCGAGCGGTGACATCCGCGGGCAGTATGACGCAGCGTGACGGGTCTCGCCATATGTCTATCGACGGCGCGTGCGCTCGCGCCGCGGGCAACCTGCCGCGGATGTCTTGCTGGTAATCCGGATAATCGGCGGTTAAGATGCGCCACGTGCGGTACGAGAGAATTCTGGACCTTCCCGGGCTGCTGGCGAAGAAATCGTGCTTTCTCTTCGGTCCGCGAGCGACCGGGAAGAGCTACCTGATCCGCGAGCAACTCGCGTCGCGCGCGATTGTCGTCGACCTGCTTCGCGCAGATACGTTCCTGCGCCTGTCGGCGAACCCGACGGAGCTCGAAGCGATCGTGGGGGCGCGGCGGGGCCCGTCGACGTGGGTCGTGATCGACGAGATCCAGAAGATCCCCGAGCTGCTCGACGAGGTGCATCGGCTCATCGAGGAACGTCGTATTCGCTTCCTGCTGACGGGCAGCAGCGCACGGAAACTGCGGCGGGGTCGAGCCAACCTCCTCGCCGGACGGGCGTGGCCCGCATCGTTGTTCCCGCTCGTCTGGCCCGAGATCCCCGACTTCGACCTGGCCCGCCACCTGCGATGGGGTGGATTGCCGAGCGTGGTGCCGAGCGACGATGCGGACGAAGAGCTCGGCGCGTACGCGCGCACGTACCTGCAAGAGGAGATTCTTGCCGAGGGGCTGGTGCGCCGCTTGCCGCCCTTCGCACGGTTCCTGACCGTTGCCGCCCTAGCCAACGGCCAGATGGTCAACTTCGAGCAGATCGCCAGCGACGCGGCAGTCCCGGCATCGACGGTCAGAGAGTACGTTGCCATTCTGGAGGATACGCTGGTTGGGTTCTTGCTCGAAGCCTGGACGGGATCCCGCCGGCGGAAAGCCATCGCCACGGCGAAGCTATACCTATTCGACCCGGGGGTCACGCACGCGCTCAGCGGTACCCGGACGCTGGACCGCAACTCCGATCTGTGGGGCCGCAGCTTCGAGCAATGGATCGGTCTCGAGCTGCGAGCGTACCTCGCCTACCGACGGCGGCCGGATCGACTGGCATACTGGCGATCGACGCACGGCCACGAGGTCGACTTCCTCGTCGGTGACCACACGGCCATCGAAGTGAAGGCGACCCGCCGCGTGGCGCCGCGCGACCTGCGCGGACTGCGTGCCCTTGCCGAAGAGCGCGCCTTTCGGTCCCTGCTGCTCGTCACCGACGACGCCACCGAGGCGGTTCGCGACGGGGTCCGCTGCCTGCCGTGGGGCGCCTTCGTGCGCCAGCTCTGGGCAGACACCCTGCTGCCCCGCTGAGCCCGTCAACCGACTTTCTCCGATGCGGCTGAACCCGCCTATGGCCATTGCTTGCCGTCGAGGATCCTCGCCCCGCGGGCACCTCCTTCGACGTAGCCGCGGCACCTTCAAGCATCGTCCACCTTCACAGGCCGAGGGCCCGCA
The DNA here is from genome assembly GCA_023150935.1 of Candidatus Binatia bacterium. Classification (NCBI taxonomy): domain Bacteria; phylum Candidatus Binatota; class Binatia (SeqCode); species Binatia bacterium. The sequence continues at coordinate 77,188 of JAKLJW010000011.1, forward strand.
ACCCTTCCTGCCACGGCAGGACGTCGATCCCCTCGATCCGACGCCGCTCGGCGCCGAGACAAAGCACGAGTGCGCGATGTCGCTTGCCGAAGAAATCGGCAAACACGCGCAAACCTCGCAAGTCCGCCTCGAGCTGCGCCATCAACGTCCATTTGCCCGTTCGTCGCGGACCGAGAAGCAGGTCGCTCGTCGCGGACCGCCGCAGGACGGCGTTCAGAGGTCGGGAGATCATGCGAGCACAATGCCGCGTAATCTGCCCACATGTCAGCATAGGCATCCCGCGCGTCGACGGGCGCCCGGGCATCGACGCCGTCGTCCACGCGCCGGTGCCGGACGAACTTTGCGCGAAATCGGCGGCGGAGACCCCGATTCATGCGCGACATGGACCCGCCGCTCCGGGCCCCCTCCTCGCGCTCCGCTGCGTTCAAGAAACCCTTGACCCGCCATCGGTCCACCCCTTATAAGCCGGGCGCAGGCGAGCCTGGGGCTCTGGGGGCGGATGCGGAGGGGGCTGGGAGCATTTTCGATACTGGAGGTTACGTCAAGTCGACCGTCTGTGCGTGCTGTGCGCCGGGGGAGGTGACCGATGCGACTGAGCGCGTACCTGCCGGAAGGCATTCCCGGTCTGATTGCCGTCTGGTACAGCCTCGTGCCCGGCAATCTGGGTCGTCCCGCGCAGCGCCGCCTGGCGGGCGCGACGCACGAAGCCCTGCCACCGGGGGCCGGTGTGGTCGTCGATCTGGGCTGCGGACCCGGCTGGTTGGCGATCGAGCTTGCCCGCATGCGGCCCGCGCTCCGCGTGGTCGCCATCGACCTCTCGCCCACGATGGTGCGCATCGCCCGGCACCACGCGCGCCGTCAGAACAACGTCGACGTGCGCTGCGAGAGCGGCGCGGCAATGTCGTTGGACGACGGCGCGGCCGATATGCTGGTGTCGGCCGAGTCGATGCACCACTGGCGCGAGCCGGTGCGAGTTCTCGACGAGATCCATCGCGTGCTCCGGCCGGGAGGGCGCGCGTGGATCTTCGACGGCCGCAACGATTTCTCCCCGGACGACGTCAGAGGGTTCACCCTTTTCGGCGATCGCCGCCCACCCGGCTTCGTCCTGGGGATCATGCGCGGGATCCTCGGCATTCACGGGTTCTCGAATACGCAGTGGGAGACCTACGTGCCGGACGCCGTCAGACAGTCTCGCTTCGGGGAGGCAAACATCGCCCCGTTCGGCATCTACCGGCGGGTGGAGCTGGCCAAGCCTGCGTGACGTTGCGGGCAGGGAGGGCGCCGGCGGGTGGTCGGGACCTGCCTCGGGCAACGGCCGGCACCGCACCGGTACATGCCCTGTCCCTACGAGTTTGTGAAAAGCTCTCCCGGCAAGGCGCTGATCCCGTTCACCCCGAGTAGCGGCCCTTCTCTCGGGCCGCGTATCGAGGGGCGTTTTGCCAGGCGGATCAGCCGCTTGGCGTCCCTCGATACACGCCCTTAGAGAACGGGCGCTACTCGGGACGAACGGCGTGGCGATCCGTCATGTGATTTTTCCACAGACTCTACGACGCCGATTCCGTGCGCCGGGCTTCGCGCCGTAGCGGTTTGCCCGCCGGCGACCGCGGCAGGTCGGCCACGACACGAATCCGCCGCGGCACCTTGAACCCCGCTATCCGCTGACGCACGTGCGCCGTCAGCTCCGCCGCCGTCACCACGGCCCCGGCGCGCGGTTGCACCCACGCCGTAATGCGTTCACCCCACTCGGCATCCGGCATTCCGAATACGCACGCCTCGGCGACCGCCGGGTGCGACTCCAGCGCACTCTCGACCTCGCGCGGATGCACGTTCTCGCCCCCGGAAACGATCGTGTCGTCGGCACGCCCGACGATGTGTAGAAATCCATTGCTGTCGCACCAACCCAGATCTCGCGTGCGCAACCAGCCCGACTCGTCGAGGTCGAGCGCGGCGTTTACGTATCCCGGGGTCAGCGTTGGCCCGGTCAGTCTGATCTCGCCAACCTCTTCGGGCAGCGCCGTACGTTCGCCCACCACGATCCGTACCTGTGTGGGCAGGAGCGGCAGACCCACACTGCCTCGTTTCACCGGGAGCAGCGCCGGTAACAACGTCGCCACCTGCGACGCGGCTTCCGTCAGCCCGTACGTGGGCGCTGCCGGCACTCCATGCTCGATCGCGCGCACCAGCAGCGCCTCCGGTACCGGCCCGCCCCCCACCAGCACGCACCGGAGCGATGGCGGATACGGACGCGGACCGCGCGCCTCCAGCATCCGGTGCAGCATGTTCGCCACCACCGACACCATCGTCACCCCCTCGGTATCGATGGCGCGGTTGACGCGCTCCGCATCGAAGCGGTCGTGCAGCACGACCGTCGTTGCCGCGAGCACGCTGCGCATCAAGATCGCCAACCCCCCGACATGGTGCAGCGGCAGGCACGCTAACCAACGGTCGTCGGCTCGCACGCCCAGCAGGAGAGCGGAAGCCGACGCATTCCAGTAGTGATTGCCGGCGGTCAATACGGCGCCCCGCGGCGTCCCGCTGCTGCCGGACGTGAAGACAATACCGTGCGCCGCGCCAGGGTCGACCCCCGAGTCGGGCAAGTCCGGCTCCGGGTCGAGGCGATCGAGGACCGGATCTCCGGGACGCCCCTCGGTCACGCCAACCGCCGGTACCGGCGCCGCGGTCACGACATCTGCACCGGCGCCGCGAGCATCGTAACACAGCCACGCGCAGCGGGCGGCCGCGAGCTGGGTCGCCACCTCGGTGGCGGTGGCGCGCGGGCCGAGCGGCACCGCCACCGCCCCGACGCGCGTCACGGCGTGCAGGATCGTGACGAAGTCGATACCGACCGGCAAGAGGATCCCGACATGATCGCCGGGGCGCACTCCCAGCCGCACCAACTGCCCTGCCCGCTGGCGCACGGCCTCGGCGGCGTCCGCGAACGTCACCCTGCGATCGCCGGCAAGCAGCGCCACGTGCGACGGCCGCAGCACCGCCGCGCGTTCGAGCCAGGACGGGGTTCCGATCGTCATCCGTGGCTCCCTCACGCCGGCCCCGATTGGGCTGCCGGCTGGAGCTCGTTCCACATCGCTGTCGCTGTACGCAGTGCGACGCCGTCGACCTCGACTCCCAGGCCCGGCCCTGACGGTTGCACGAGCGTACCGCCGGCCGGCAGGAGACGCCGCCGCACAAGATCGGTCGCCAGCAACTCGCCGGTCGCCAACCCGCAGGGCCGCATCGCCCCCGACAACGTGCAGGCGAAGTGCAATGCCGTAGCTATTCCCACGCTGGTGTCGAGGACCGAGGTAACCACCACTTCAAGCCCGTGGCGTCGGGCCGCCGCGGCAATCGCCGTACTCGCCCCCAGACCGAGTCGTCCCGGTTTGATCACGACGATCTCTGCCGCACCCAGTCGTCCGATCCGATCCACCGCGTCGACTCCCGACACGCTCTCGTCGGCCGCGAGCGCAACGCCGACCGCGGCGCGCACCGCCGCCAGCCCTTCGATGTCCGGCACCGGCTGCTCGACGTACTCGACGCCGAGCGCACCGAGACGCGGCAAGGTGCGAATGGCCTGCGGCACCGTCCAGCCGGCGTTGGCGTCGAGCCGCAGGGCCACCGTTCGACCCACGGCGGCGCGAATCGCCGCCAGACGTGCCGTGTCGCCGTCGAGCTCCGCCGGCGTCAACTTCAGCTTAATACACCCGTACCCATGAGCCACGAGGGCCCGCGCCCGCTCCGCCGCCTCGGCGGGGTCCGTACGATCGAGCAAGGCGTTGACCGGCACACGATGCCGGCGGACCGGACCGAGCAATGCTGCCAGCGGCTTCCCTTCGATCCGGGCCGCCAGATCGTAGAGCGCGGCCTCAAACCCCGCTCGTAACGGCTCGCCTTCCGGTTCGCCCAGCGCCGCCACCAGTGCCGTTAGGGTCGATTCGCCGGCTCGCCGAAGACGCGCCCGCGCCGTGTCCGCGGCACGCGAGATCGCGCCGCTCTGCATCTGCGCGGCCAACGCAACTTCGCCGCAGCCGCGCCGGCCATCGGTGTCGCGAACACGCACGAGGACGCCGGTGTACGCACCGACGCTCCGGCCCGACACGAGCAGCGGTGCCCGGAACGGAATCGCGAACGGCGTCGCATCGGCCCCAACGATCTTCATGGCAGCAATCCCAAGGCGAACAGCACCCCGAAGCCAAGTTGCAACCGCGCGGTCCGGCGCAGCAACGCGTTGAACGTGCCGGGTTCAGTCGTGTGCAGCATGGCACGCCCGAGCGCGACGGCCTCAGGCACCGTCGCCCACGGGAGCAACACCCAGGCCCCGGCCGCGCCGGCGAAGACGAGCCCGACGGGTACGGCGAAGGTTATTGCCAGCAATACGATGTACTGTCCCCGCGCCGCGCTCTCGCCGATGCGCACCGCGAGCGTGCGTTTACCCGCGGCGGCGTCGGTAACGCGGTCGCGGACGTTGTTGACCACGAGAATCGCGGTCGCCAACGCTCCAATGGGCACCGACGCCGCCAGTGTTGCGGCGCTAAGATGTCCGGCCTGCACGTAGTACGTGCCGGCCACCGCCGCGACGCCGAAGAAGAGGAATACGAAGACGTCGCCGAGGCCGTGGTACCCGAGTGGCCACGGGCCGCCGGTGTACGCCCAGCCGGAGAGGATCGACGCGACCCCGAGGACAGCGATCGGCCAGCCCGCGTGGGCTACCAGATAGAGACCGGCGAGTGCGGCACCGCCGAACGCCATCCACGAGCCGCGGCGGACCTGGTCCGCCGCGAGCAGGCCGCTCTGCGTCGCGCGTTGCGGGCCGAGCCGCGTGGCGGTGTCGGCGCCGCGCTCGAAGTCGGCCACGTCGTTGGCGAGGTTGGTGCCGATCTGAATCAGCAGCGCGCCGGCGAGCGCCGCCAGCGCCGGCAGTGCGGCGAACGCGCTGTCGTGCCACGCCAGCGCCGTTCCCACGGCAACGGGCGCCAGCGCTGCCGTTAATGTCGGTGGCCGGATAGCCAGCCACCACGCGTCGACCTTCCGCATGCGCCTACCCCAGGTTGTTCGCAAATCTGACGCCGCCCCTCGATACGGCCTGGGGCCTACTCGGGGCGAACGGGTGGAGTTGCTCCCATACAGGCTGTTTCCGTTCGTGCCGAGTAGCGCCGTCCCTTCCGGCGCGTATCGAGGCACGCGTTGGGTTCATGAGTAACTCGGCTTACGGCAGCCGCGGAAACTTCGAGAAATCCGGCGGCCGTTTCTCCAGAAACGCGTCGCGGCCCTCCTGAGCTTCCTCCGACATGTAGAAGAGCAGCGTCGTGTTGCCCGCCAGTTCCTGAATGCCGGCGAGTCCGTCGGTGTCGGCGTTGAACGCCGCCTTCAGGCAGCGCAGTGCCATCGGGCTGTTGGCCAGCATCTCGCGGCACCAGTGCACCGTCTCCGCCTCGAGCCGATCCAGCGGGACCACTGTGTTTACAAGTCCCATGTCGAGCGCCTGCTGCGCCGTGTAGCGCCGGCAGAGGTACCAGACCTCGCGCGCCTTCTTATGGCCGATCACGCGCGCCATGTACGTCGCACCGTACCCGCCGTCGAAACTGCCCACGCGGGGGCCCGTCTGCCCGAAGACGGCATTGTCCGCGGCGATAGTGAGATCGCAGACGAGGTGCAGCACGTGCCCGCCACCGATCGCGTAGCCGGCCACCATCGCCACCACCGGCTTCGGCAGCGTGCGAATCTGCCGCTGCAGATCGAGCACGTTGAGCCGTGGTACTCCGTCGCCGCCGACGTATCCCGCCTCGCCGCGCACCCGCTGATCGCCGCCCGAACAGAACGCCTCGGGGCCGGCTCCGGTGAAGATCACGACGCCGACGTTGCGATCCTCGCGCGCCGCCGCAAAGGCGTCGGTGAGTTCCATGACCGTTTGCGGACGGAAGGCGTTGCGCACCTCCGGCCGGTTGATGGTGATCTTCGCCATCCCGTCCGCGGTCTCGTAAAGGATGTCGGTGTAGGTTCGCGTCGCCTTCCAGTCGGGAATCATCTCACTCCTCCATTCTCCCTTAGCCTTCGCCTCGGCCTCTTTCGGAGAGGCTCGGGCCGAGGTTTGCGTTCAAGAAAGTCATCACCGCCTCCAGGAACGCCGCCGGCTGTTCCAAATGCGTCGTGTGTCCGGCCTCGGGGATCACCGCCAACTCGGCTTGCGGCATGTGCGCTTGCATCTCTGTTGCGATGCGCCGGAACTTGTCGTCCTCTGCGCCCGCGACCAGCAGCACCGGCGGAGTCAGCGCCGGCAGTGCCGCCCACAGGGACGGCTGCGCGCCCGTACCCATTCCGCGCAGGCTGTGTGCCAGTCCGTGCGCGGAGTGCCGCAAGCGTTCCTCGCGTTGGCGTGCTCGCGTTGCCGGGTCGAGCCGTGCCTGCGACGCAAACAGCGGCTGCGCGATCCACGCATCGACGAATGCTGCCACGCCGTCGCCCTCGATGCGCGCCGCGAGCATCGTATCGGCGGCCCGCCGCGCCGCGCGTTCCGTGTCGTCGACCAGGCCGGGCGACGCGCTTTCCAGGGTCAGGGTGGCAACGCGCGATGGGTGTGTCAGCGCCAGTCCGAGAGCGATCCGACCTCCCATCGAGTAGCCGAGGCAGCCGCAGCGCTCTACGTCGAGGCGGTCGAGCAAGCGAGCGAGATCGTCGATGCATGCCCTGAAGGCGTAGCGCGCCGGATCCGAGGGTGCGTCCGAACGCCCGTGACCGACGAGATCCACGCCGATCGTGGTGTACCGCCGCGCCAGCACCGGCAGCAGCGGGCGCCAACTGGCGACGCTGCCCGTAAATCCGTGCAGGAGGAGCAGTGGCGGCCCCGTACCGTGCACGTCGGCGTGCAGGGCCACGTCGCCGACGATGACCCGCGGCATCAGTTCATTCCCTCTCGCGCGGCCGCGCCCGCCTCGTGAAACAGTTCGCGGTGCAGGGCGACGCTGCGGATACGATCGATCGGGACCTCGATGACAGTCGTTTGCGGCGCCGTCAGACTCGCCGTCACCTCGCTCCGAAACTGGTCCCACGATGCGATGCGTACGAAGCGGCAGCCGTACATCTCTACCGCGCCGCGGAAGTCGAGGCCGTGCGGCGTCAGGAACAGCTCCTCGAAATCGGCCCCGCACTCGGCCTGCGGCAGGTACGAGAAGATGCCGCCGCCGTCGTTGTTGAACACGATCAGGGTAGCCCGCACGCCGGCACGCCTGGCTGCGAGCAGGCCGTTCAGATCGTGGTAGAAGCCGAGGTCACCGGTAAGACCGATCACGGGAACATCCGGCCCCGCCGCCGCGGCGCCGAGCACGCTCGACACGAAACCGTCGATCCCGTTGACGCCGCGGTTTGTCAGCACCCGCCGCGGCGCGCCGGCCAGCGGCCAGAACGCCTCGACGTCGCGCACCGGCATGCTGTTGCCAACGTAGAGACAAGCGTCCCCGGGCAGGCACTCGGCAAGAACGCTAACCGCCTTGCCCTCGAACAGATCGTTCATTGCGCCGAAACGGGCGGCGAGAGACGCGCGCGCACGGGCGCCCGCGCCCATCCACAGGCGCCGCCAGGCCGGGTCCGGTTCGTCGCCGCCGCGGTGCATCGCCTCGGCCAGCCTCAGACACGTCGGGGCGACGTCGGCGTGAACCCGCGCCCCGCGCGCGCGGAGCGGGTCGTCCCACGTACCCAGCGGATCGAGCACGACGTGGGGACAGTCCCAGCGATCGCGCAACAGCAGGGTGAGCGCCTTCGACGTCGGCAGCGCGCCGATGCGGAGCACCACGTCGGGCCGCAGCGGCTCAACGGTACGCGCATCGCGAAGCACGACGTCGTAGGCATCAACCCGCCCGTCGTTCGCGCCGCCGCCAACGTTCGCGCTCGGATCGGCGAGCACCGGGTAGCCGAGAACTTCGGCGCAGCGCAGGATGGCGGCGGCCTCTCCCGGCAGCGTGTCGCGCGGCCCGCAAAGGACGAGTCCGCGCCGCCGCTCGTGCAGCAGCCGCGCAGCCGCCGCGACCGCCTCGTGGGTGGGAAGCCGGTCCTGAGCCGCGGCGAAGGGTCCGTGGCAGCAGTTACCTCCGTCCCGTCCGTGTTGCGCTTCCCCGCTGCCGCTTTCCTTCGCCTCCGCAGGTCGCCGCAGTGCCGCGAGGACTTCCGCCGGCGGGGTCAGCGGCTCTCGTAACGGTACGTTGAGGTGAACCGGACCGGGGGGCACCGCCGCGCTGACGGCGGCGGCGCGGGTGGCGATCGACCGGAAGTACGGTTCGCCGGAGGCGGGATCGCCGACTTCGACGAACCATTTGACGAGGGTACCGTAAAGCTTGACCTGATCGATCGTTTGCGGGGCGCCGCAGTCACGCAGTTCGGGTGGCCGGTCGGCGGTAACGACGACCAGCGGCACGCGCGCGTATGCCGCCTCGACGATCGCGGGAAAGAAGTTGGCCGCGGCGGTGCCGGAGGTACACACCAGCGCCACCGGACGGCGCGTACGTTTGGCGAAGCCCAGGGCAAAGAAGGCGGCGCTGCGTTCGTCCACGTGCGACCACACCCGCACGTGAGGATGCGCTGCCAGACACAGCGTCAATGGCGTTGACCGTGCTCCGGGCGCCACGCATGCGTGCGTCACCCCGGCGCGCGCAAGCGCATCGACAAAGGCGGCAACAGCGTGGTGTTGGGTGAAGACCATTTCGCGGCCTGAGGGCTCGGGGGCCTGGGGGCGTGAGGGCGTGAGGATCCGGGGGATCTGGATGGCGATGACGTGAAGTGTGGGTGACCCTGGATCTGCTTGTTTGCAAGTTTCACCGCGTAACGCTCATCCTTCACGCCCTCACGCCCCCAGGCCCCCAATCACTCTCCGTCAGCGCGTGCAGGAGCGGTTCCAACTTCGTCTGTGTCTCTGCCAGTTCGGCTTCGGGTTCCGAGCCGTGCACCAGTCCGGCGCCGGCGTAGAGCAGGGCTTGTCTCCCGTGCATCAGAGCGCAGCGAATCGCCACGGCGATCTGGCCGCCGCCGTCGGCGCCGATCCAGCCGACGGGCGCCGCGTACCAGCCGCGATCGAAGGGCTCGAGGCGTTGCAGCGCCGCAAGGGCCGCGGCGCGCGGATGGCCGGCGACGGCGGGGGTCGGGTGCAGGGCCTCGACGAGATCGAGCAGGTGTACGCCGGCACGCGCTCGGGCGGTGACGGGAGTGCGCAGGTGGTGCACGTTTTCGAGGGTCATCACCTCGGCCTCTGGCATCGCGGTCACCGCCTCGCACAGCGGCCGTAACGCGCCGGAAATACCGTCGACGACGAGGCTGTGCTCGCGGCGGTCCTTGGCGCTGTCGCGGAGACCGCGCCGCTCGATACGATCGCTTTCCGGCGAGTGTCCGCGCGGGGCCGAGCCGGCGACGGCGCTGGTCTCCACCTGCCGGTTGCGCAGCGTTACCAGCATCTCCGGACTGGCGCCGGCGAAGTGGCTCCCTTCACGGTCCAGCCAGAACGTCGTGCACGTCGGGTACGACCGGCGTACCCGACGGACAACGATCGCCGCGTCGAAGTCGCGATCGGCGTCCACGGCGCACGTGCGGGCGAGGACCGCCTTTTCGAAGTGGCCCGCACGAATGTCGTCGACGACCGCGCGCGCCCTCCGCACCCACTCGTCCACCGGAGGCCACGGCGCCAGTGTGTACGCTGCTGGCGGCGACGGCTCGGGCGGCGGCGGTTCGCCGGCGGCGATGAGACGTGCGAGGTCCCGCCGGATGCCGGCGATCCGACCGGCGACGTCGGTGTCGGACTCCACGGCCAGCCCCAGCCTGACGATACAATGCCCGGCGCGGCGGGCGACCAGCACCTCCGGGATCGAGAACAGTGCCGGCGGGAATGGACTCCAGACGCCGCCCGGCGACGGCTGCGACGCAAACCCGAAGCCGCCGACCAGTAGCGGCGTTTCGGGCGGCGTCTCGCCGACCATCACTGCGGCATCCGTCAACCGCTTCACGTCCTCGCGCAGGCGGGCAAAGCGGTCTTTCCCTGCCGCCTGCAGTTCGATCGCCGCGCCCAGGCCAAGGACAGCCGCCGCTTCCGCCGGCCGTTCCCAGAAGAACGTCGTCGCCCCCTGGCGCCACCGCGAGGTCAGCGACAACAGGTCCTCCGGAGCGGTCGTGTGCGCACTCGCAACCGCCAGCACGGGCCGGCCGCGCCGGGCGGCACGCTCCCCCGCGCGGGTGGCCGCCCCGTGCAACGAATCCAATACCTCCTCCAGGGCTCGGGTCGGTATGGTCATCTTCGGGCCAAAAGCAGTTGGGCGGCGCCGCCGCCGAGGCGGCGCTTCACGATCGCGCCGAAGCCGGCGGCGGCGAGCATGGCGTGCAAAGCTCGTTCGTCGGGCAGGTAGGCGGTCGAGTCCGGGAGGTATCGGTAAGCGTCGCGATCCGAGATCAAGCCCCCGATCGCAGGCACCACGCGGTGGAAATAGAAGGCGTGGCCGAGGCGTAGCAATGACGAGCGCGGCGCGTCGACCTCGAGCAGGGCGAGACGCCCGCCGGAAGCCAGCAGGCGCGCCGCTTCGTCGAGCAGGTGGGGGATGCTGACGACGTTGCGCATGACGAAGGCGGAGGTCACGACGCTGGCGCTGCCGGCCCGCAGCGGCACGGCGGTGCCGTCGGCCCGCACGAAGGCGGCAGGTACGCCGCGGGCACGGGCGCCGGCGAGCATACGGCCCGAGAAGTCGACGCCAATGACGCGGGCCCCGGCGGCGGCCGCGAGGGCGCACATGTCCCCGGTACCGCAGCCGATGTCGACGACCACATCTGCCGGGCCGACGGCGATCAGCCGCAGCGCCAGTCGCCGCCAGCGCCGATCGAGACGAAAGGTGAGCAATCGGTTGAGCAGGTCGTAGCGCGGAGCGATGCGGTCGAACATCGCCTGTACCGCGGCTGCCTTATCGGGAGGCGCCGGCAGACGAGAGGTCATCGCCATGAGATGTCGAGGTCCAGGCGACCCGACCGCAGCACTTTTTCGGCGACCGAATACGCCTCCTGGTCGCCGCGCTCACGCAAGCGCTGCATGGCGCGCGCGAGCAAGGTGCGTTGGAAATGAAGAGCGACGAGACCGGTGACCGCCGGAAGCATCTGCCGAAAGGTCTCGGCGACCTGCCCGGAGGCCGCCGGGTCACCGTCGATGCGGCGGACGAAGCGATCGAAGAGGTCTACCGCGGCATCTACGACCGAGCGGGTGTTACGGTCGTGTTGCGCGGCCAGCGCGAGCAGGTCGGGCAACGGCAGGCCGTGTTCGAGCAGCGACAGCCCGGTGCGCAGAAGCTGGGCGTCCGCCGCGGTATAGCGCCGGGCGTCGGCTCCGGGCGCACTACCGCCAAGCAGACCGGCGGCTTCGAGCGAGGCGAGGAGGGGCTCGGGTACGCCGGACTCCGCAGCGAGTTGCGCACGGGTAAACGCGGGCGCGCCGCGCTGTTCGGCCACCGCGGCCAGCAGAGACGCGCGTTTCGAGCGCGGTGCGGCCGCCAGCATCTGCCGGATGGCGGCGAGGTTGAACCCCTGGCCCTGTAGCTTGCGGATGCGCTGCAGGCGGTCGAGATGACCGCGTCCGTAAACGGCAGTGCGTCCCACCCGGCGCGGCCGCGGCAGCAAACCCCTGGCCTGGTAAAAGCGAACCGTGTCGACCGATACGCCCGCGGCCGCCGCCAGTGCCTCGATCCGATAATCCATTACCGATGACTCTTAGAGTAATCGCTCACGGAATCAACCCCGGTTGAGCGGCGAATTGCGCAGGCGATCGCCCGGGGACGCACACCCCGGATGACGAGGTTGGGACGAGCCTGCGAGCGGGGTTGCCGGGTGGCGGCCGCCGGAAAAGTCCGACCCGGTCGGGGGCGGGCGGTTTTCGCGGTTGCCAGCGGGAACTTCCGAAGCGAAAGTGGGTCGATGTCGGGATGGATGACGCGGGTGGCGGTGCGAGTATGACCACGGACGACATCGCGGCGGCGTGCGCACGGGCCGGCATCGCGGCGGGGCGTGCCATTCGCGAGGCCGTCCACGCGATGGCACTCGGGGAACGGGCGCAGCCGTGCAGTTCGACCCTTAAGCGCGTTAACGTGCGCGCCGACGAACTCGGCGAGCAGATCGGGCTCGAACACCTCGAACGGCTGGCCATGACCGTGGACCAGCGTCTTCATCTCGTTCTCGACGCGGCCGGGACGTTCCAGGCCTTCGGCTCGCCTTCCGCGGCGATCATATGGGCCGTGCTCGACGCCATCGACGGTACGAAGAAGGTCGCCGGCATCGAGCCCTACGATCCGCGCCGTCTGGCCGCCGCTAACGACGGCTGCTGGGGAGCGACGCTGGCGTTCACGCTGCCGACCCGCAAACGACTCGGCGAGCTGCTGATCGGCGACTTCGTGGTCGCAGCCATTGTCGACGGCAACCCGGCCCGCTTCGAGACGTACCCGCAGGAGGTTATCGCCCTGCCGGACGCGACCGGGCGCCCGTGCGCGTTCGACGTCGGCGGCGATCGGCGGCGGCGGGTGTTCACGACATCGGCCTCCACGCTGGCTCACGGCTGGGCCTACTTCGATGCGTTTCAGGCCTTCGACCGTGACACGCGCGCTCCGGGCGACGAGGAGTTGGCTATCGAGGTGTATCGCGGCTTGATCAATCGCCACGAGGGGGGTGCCTTCGACGTCGTTCGGCAGTTTGGGAGCCTGAGTGCGTTACAGCGTACGATGCTCGGTTGGCGGGAAGCGCCGGTGTGGCACGAGTCGCAGGGGGTGGCGTTTGTCGTCATCAACGAGAACCTGCCCAACCTGATCCCCGCCGTCGCCGTCATCGAGGGCGCGGGGGGCCTGTCGCTCGATTTCGAGGGGCGTCCGCTGCGCGAGCGGCTACTCGGTGCCGGACGCACCAGCGTCGCACACATCGCCAACGTCGCACTGGTACAGCCGACGATGGCGCTGCTCGCCGCCGCCGGCCGGCGCGCGGCGCGCGCACGGAAATCTGGTGGGTCCTGAGCGGACGAAGAGTCGCTCTCTCGGCACGGGCCGCTATCCGCAACTCGTGCCCTGATCAGCCAAGCCTCCGGGAGGGCGAGGCTCCGCGCCGGCGGCTTCGCTTCCGCCGGGTGGGCGAACCGTAGAGATCGCGGCCCGCCCCGTCGCGCCGGCCTTCATAGGCCAGAATCTTTCGCAGCGTTATTTCGAGATCGACCGGGTGGGACGCTTCGAGCACGCGACGTCGTGCCGCAAGTTCGTCGACCGACGGCGGGAACGGAGATCGGGTGCCGGCAAAGACGATGGCGTTCTGGCTCTCCCCGGCCTCGACGACAACGATCTTTCCGGCGAAGGCGTTCCAAATTCGGTCGACCCGCAGACCGAACGCCGGGTCGTCGGCGTATAGATTGACCACCAGGACACCACCGTACGCGAGGCGGTCGTGGCAGCGGTCATAGAATGCCTGTGCGCACAGGTTTTCCGCGTGTCCGCCGACGTCGAACCCGTCGACCAGCAACACGTCGAGCGGATCGAAGTGCCGCCGAACGAACTCCGCACCATCTTCGCACAGAACGCGGAAGTGCGGGCCATCGGGTGGAACCCCGAAGGCGTCGCGCAGGGCGATTACCGCCGGGGAGATCTCGACGGCCGTGAAGTTGGCGTCCGGGAGATAGTGAGCGCAGTACTTGGCGAGCGATCCGCCGCCCAGGCCGATCATCGCGATCCGCGCCGGCGCGGGCTGGAACAGGAGAAAGCCCATCGCCAGGCGCGTGTATTCCAGCACCAGTCGCACCGGGTCGTTGCGCAGCATCCGGCTGTGCAAGGTGCCGTCGTCGAAACGCAGGACCAGCCCGTCGTCTTCTTCCGTGAGCACCGGGGTGCCGGTGAAAGCGCATATTGACGGGTGGTCTGACATGAGCGCCGTCGTTCGGGATTGCCGCCGAATTCTCCGCCCTTTGGCGGCCGCTCTCAAGGGGACGTCGACCGGTTGCCGCGGGGCGAATTCAGGGCCGAATCTGGCGAGTATCCGCCGGGTGGTGCAATAGAATAGCTGCACGCTTATCGGTCGGGAGGCGGTAGCGGCCAGGCGAGTGCCACCGAACGTCGAAACGCAGACGCACTCCCACCGACGGAGGAGGAACGCCGATGACGGATCGTGTCAGGTACGATTTGCTCGATAGCCCGCTTGGCGAGCTCTTGCTGACATCTAATGGACGTGCGCTCACCGGGCTTTACATGGACCCACACCGCCGCGGCCCGCAGCCGGCGGAGGACTGGCGGCGCGACTCTGCCGCCCTGCGCGCGGCGGGGCAGCAATTGCGGGCGTACTTCGCCGGCGAGTTGTTCGCATTCGAGCTGCCGCTCGAACCCATCGGCACCGACTTCCAGCGGCGCGTATGGCGGGCGCTGTGTACGATTCCCTACGGCGAGACGATCAGTTACGGCGACCAGGCGCGGCGCGCCGGCAATCCCGCGGCGGCGCGCGCCGTCGGCGCGGCGAACGGACGCAATCCGATCTCGATCGTCGTACCCTGCCATCGCGTGATCGGCGCCGACGGCGCGCTGACCGGCTATGGCGGCGGTTTGGAACGGAAGCGGTGGTTGCTCGCGCACGAACGCCGGAAGCACCGGATGTGACCCCCTTCGACGCGGTACCGCTCAGCGCGGGCTGACGCCCACCTGATCGGACGTACCTTTGAGAGGGCGAGGCTACGGTGGGAGGACGAGGCTCCCGCCGAGCCGTCCTCAAGCCGACGCGGCTCGCCCTCCCTATCCGATTTCTCCGCACCGTGCATACAAACGCGGAAATCGTAAATCAGCGCTTATTGCCGGCCCGGTTAACTGAGTTCCACATCGGCGCGGACGCCGCGGTCGATTTGCACTGGCTGCCAGTGCAGGTTGCGGTACTGAAGATGGCCGTAACCGCCGGCGAAGTGGAGCCATTTCACCATTCCCGGCTCGACGTTAGAAACGTCCCGCCAGCCGGGGAACTGATAGGGCTCGAAGCCGTTGTAGATCACCAACTGTCCAGGCTGGACCGTCGGGGTCACGCGGGCCTGCATTTCAATCGACGCAAGATCGTTGAACACGCGCACGGAGTCGCCGTTACCGATGCCGCGGGCGGCAGCGTCGCGGTCGTTCAAATGCACCACCGGCTCGCCCCGGATCGTACCGAGGATGATCGAACTCGTGCTGTTCATGGAGTTCACGCTCCAGCGCGGGTGGCCGCTGGTGATCTGCAGCGGGTAATCGCCGCCATGGGGAGGGGGGTTCTTGTGGACGGGCAATTCCTCGCCCGCTTCGAGGAACCAGTCGTGGTCGATGTAGAACTGGGCACGGCGCGTGAGAGTGGGGAACGGCTGCTTCTTTTCCGTCTGCCAGCGGAACGGAGAGTGCGTCTCGTTCGGGAGCAAATCGGACGCCTGCGCCAGGGCCATGGGCGAGCGTCCCCAACCCGTGAAACGCACCCAGCCCTTCTCGCGTAGCGTTGCCAGCGTCGTCCCGGGGGGCAGGGTCCCGAGTACGGCCGAATCGCGGACGACCTCGTCAATTACGGCATCGTCGTCGGCAACCGCGCCGCCAAGGGTCATGTCGTCGTACAGGGTGTCCAGTCGAACCGTCGAGCCGTCCTCTCTGCGCCATTCGGTGCGGCCACGCGCTTGCGCGCGCTCGGCGAGCTTGCGGGCGAGCATGAGCACGATCTGCCACTCCGAACGGGCGTCCTCGGGTGGGTCGACGACACGATCCGAGAACGTCAGGTTCATCACGTCCGGAGTCGTGTAGGGGAAGTTCGGCTTCTCGTAGTGCTGCGCGGCGGGAAGAACAATGTCCGAATACAGGCCTGTGGTCGACATCCTCCAGTCGATCGAGACGACGAGGCGCAGCTTCGGCCAGAGGTGCTCGAGCAGCATGCGCTGGCCGCCACGCTGGCGGCGGAGGAGGTTGCCGGCGATCTCGATGAGGACACGCGGCGGTTGGTCGGGCGGTGGCAATGCCTGTCCGTTCCACCAGCCGCGTGTCATGGCTTCCTCGACATACTCGTCGAAGGTGCGTTTCATCGCGGGGTCGCTCCACGCCGCGTTGTTCCAGAGTTCACGGTAGCCGCAGTGGTAGTACCAGAAGAACGCCGACGGACTCATGCCGACGGGCAGAGCGCCGCCACTGCTCAGGCGCGCGATGAGGATCTCCTCGGTCAACGTCGGGTCCTCGGCGAGCAGTGCCTCGACCATCGCTCGCTGGCCTTCCGCCATCGCGGCGGTGACTTCCTGCCCGGGCGCGGACTTCAAGGGTAGGAGAAACGGGCCGTCGAACATGCCCACTGCCCAACTGCGGATGCCGGCGCCTTTCTTGCCCCAGTTGCCGGTGAGGGCCAGGACGAGACAGATCGCCCGTTCCATCAGATCGCCGTGGTACGCCTTGCCGGTGGTCCAACCGAGAAGGACGCGGGTGCGCTTCCGCGCCACCTTGCGGGCAAGCTGGCGGATGATGTCCGGATGAACGCCGCAAACCTTCGCGGCGTCTTCGGGGGCGTAGGCGTCGAGCCGACGGAGGAGGCGCATGAAGGCCGGTTCCACCTCGACCTCGGCGCCATCGTGCAGCCGGGCGCGGTAGGCCCCGCGCAGCGCCGGCTCGATCCCACCGAGCGCGAGAGTGCGCGGCGCCTCGGCGATGCGGCGGTCGCGCTCGTCGAACAAATAGAAGATGTCGGCGGCGCCGCCCTCTTGAACGTCCGACTGGCGCAGGAAGCGCCCGTTGTCCGTGCGCACGAGGAGTCCGAGATCGGTTTGCTCGCGCACGAACGGCTCGTCGGTGAGGCCCTCTTCGATAATTACCCGGCACATCGACAGAGCGAGGGCGGCGTCCGAGCCGATGACGACGGGGACGAAGGCGTCACCGTGGATCGCCGATGGGCTGTAGTCGGGGGCGATGGTCACGACTTCGCCGCCGTTGTACCGGGCCTCGACGATGTAGTGGTACCAGGGAATGGCACTGTAGGCGGGGTTGTTCGCCCAGATCAGCAGGAGCTCGGAGTGGAACCAGTCGTCACTGCTGGGAACGGGATCGAAGCGCCCGAAGGTGGTGTAGAGTCCAGGGTTGAAGTCGTTAATTTCGGACTGGACGTCGGTCGAGGTGATGCCGAGCCGCATGAAGAGGTTACTGGCGAGGGTGATGGCCTGCGTGCCGCCTTCGGGGGAGCCGAGGCGCACTATGGAGCGCGGGCCCGCCTCCTCGGCGGCGTCGAGCATGGCGTCGGCGATTTCGGTCAGGGCTTCGTCCCAGGAGATGCGTTGCCAGCGGCCTTCGCCACGTTCGCCGGCGCGACGCAGGGGATGAAGGACACGTTCCTTGCCGTAGAGCATCTGACTCCAGGCGGCGCCCTTCTGGCATCCGGCGGGATTCATGTCGGGCACGCCGGGTTCGACGGTCTCGAAGTTACCGGCCGGCTCCTCGCGCACGACGCGGCCGTCGCGAACGTAGACACGGTACGGGCAGTTCGCCGGATAGCAGTCGACGCAGTGGGTGCCCCAGGCGATGCGGTCCCACTTGAATTTGTCGCGGTAGGCGTCGGCCCACGCGGCACGGGTCGGGTTCTGTTCGGCGTCGGTCATGGATGACCCTCCGGCGTCTGGGATGAGGATGTAGAACTACGGACGGCTGCGAGGGTCAAGTGGGCCCGGGGCGAGAAACGGTGCGCACGCCGGTCGTGGACCGGGGACGGTCCAGGGCCGGCGTGCGCGCGCGCGACCTGCGCGGGGGGCCTTACGGGTCGCGCGAGACACCCGCCGTGTGCGGGGGTTGGTCTCAGTAGATGATCAGCGGTGACACTGGGGACGGCGGCGGCGTGAAGGGTATCAACGGGCGCGTGTACGCCCCCTCTAAGGGGCAGACTGTCACCGCCATCGGATACGTGAACGCAGGCGGCGGCAGCGTCGTCGGGTCGGGCATGTAGCAGAAGTTCATGAACGCGCCGATGACGGTTACGCCCGGTACGCACAGGGCGGGGAACTCCATGCAAATGTTGATATACCGGTAGGCATACCCGGGCCCGGGACCCGGCCGGGTGACGAAGTCGACCCATGTGGGCGTACCGCTGAAATTGAAGAGCGCGGTGCTTACGCACACGATTTCGTCGCCGGTGCACGGAAGTCCGTCGGTCGGGGGGATAACGTCGCTCTTGATCTTATACCGGAGTTTTTTCGCCGATCCCGAAGCATTCGAGGACAAGATGAATTTGCCCTTCACAAAAGTCCCCCCGTCGTAATACGACGGGACTTGTGTCCAACTGATGGCTTGCGCCGCCGCGGGCAAGACGAGCAGCGCCGCCACCGTTCCCAGCAGAACCCTTCGAAGCGCGGACACCCGACGGTTGCGAAGAATGGCTAACATCGACGTTCTCCTTTCGCCGTGCCTATGTGGGATGATCGCGCCCTACCACTCCCTCGGCTCTATTGTCAAGTAGCATGCGGCATCGCATGCGCGCCGCCCCACAGTTGCGCGCGCGCTCCGCAAGCGGCGTATCGCCGGGCCAGGCTGGGCGACCTTCGTCGTAATCATCGCCAGCACGCTGTGGCCGTGCCCGTGCCCGGTGAGTGCCGGCCCCGCGGCCTCCGACACCCACCGGCCGGCGGGAATCCTAGTAAATGATCAGCAGCGTCGACGGGATCAATGGCAAGGTCAGCAGGGGCCGGTCGTACGCTCCTTCGCAGGTGGAGGTCGTCATCGGGTACGTGAACGCCGGTGGCGGAAGGTTCAAGGGATCGGGGGCGTAACACAAGGTCGTCACCCCGCCGATGACTGTGACACCCGGCGCGCACAGGGCGGGCATCTCCACGCAGAGGTCGACAACCCTCCACATCCACGGTGCGGAGCCGCTGTCGGGACGAGTGATAATGTCGATCCACCTGGGCGTACCGCTGAAGTTGAAGAGCGCCGAAGTCTCGCAGACGACTTCGTCGAGCGTGCATGGAAGCCCGTCCGACAATGGGATGACGTCACTCTTGACCTTATACTTGAGCTTCTTCACGGAGCCTGACGTGTTCGACATCAACTTGAACTTGCCCCACACGTAGGTGCCTCCGTCGTAGTACGAGGCGACCTGGTTCCAGGTGGTGGCACCGGCGACAGTTGGCAAGAAGAGCAGCGCTGCCCCCGTTCCCAGCAAAATCGTCCGAAGCACCTGCATCCGACAGTTGCAAAAAATAGCGGACATCGAAGTTCTCCCTTCGCCGTGCCTATCTGGGATGATCGCGCCGTACCACCTTCGCGAGCGACGTGTCAAGTAATTCGTGAACAGTAATTCGTGAAATGATGTAGCACGCAATATCACGCCCGTGATGCGCTGCTGGGTGCCGCATGTTGCCAGGACCGTGGGCGCGCACGTTCCACCTGCCACCGTGGTCGACGCGCGCTCTCCGCGCCCGTTGAGCGGGCTCGTGCGGTTACGGCGGGTGGGTCATCACGTCAGAAGGGGACCCAGTTGTTCCGCAACGCGTTTGCGGTCGCGGGAGGAGAGCCGGCCGGCAATTCTGGTAACGAGTCGGTTATCGAGCGTGAACAGCTTGAGTCGTACCGTGCTCGCGGTCGGCAGTCCCGCCTCGGCGTGGTCCGCCAGCGGCGTATCGCCGGGACCGGCTCCGATCGCCTTGCGGACCGCCTTCGGCAACGTAATCTGTCCCTTCGGAGATATTCGGCTCCGAATCATTGACGCTTCTTGACTTCTTTACGCCCCGGCAAAACAAGATGTTGGGCTTGAGTCCCGAAGGGATGACGTCGCGCGGAATCCCGACAAAGCCCGCCATGGCGAAGTGGGCGTCGAGGGCGAAGGCACGATGGATCGGCAGCGCCCGCACGAACGGGCTGGTTGTTCGCTTTGGGTTGCGGGCGCCGGCCCTCAATCCACCCCGCCACCGGCACGCGCAAGCAACCCGAGGCCGACGATTTCGTTGAGGCTGTGCAGGGCCACAGCCAGCGGCAAATCACCTTCGCCCTCCAACTCGGCGCGTACGACCGCCCAGCCGATCTCGAACAGCACCGCCGCTGCCGTGTCGGCATCGATCGTGGTTCGCACACTGCCCTCGCGCTGTCCGGCGCGCAGCGCTTCGGCAAGCAGGGCCCGCATGCGCGTGCGCTGGAGCGCCGCGGCGCGGCGCGAGACCTCGCCCTCCACGAGTTCGTCGCCGCCGAACAACGATGCGTGCAGCAGTTCGTCGTTGCCGTAGTGCTCGGCCGTGACCTCGACGAGACGGCGCAGGCGTTGCGGCGCGTCGCCGGCGCCGCGCACCGCCGCGGTCGCCTTCTCTACGAAAGCTTCCAGCGACGCCTCGACCACGGCAAGGTAGATCGCCTGCTTCGATGGGAAGTGGAGGTAGAGACTGCCCTTGCCGGTGCCCGCGTCGAGGGTGATGTCCTCGACCGTGGTGCGCTTGAACCCGAAGCGCCGGAAACGGGCCTCGGCGGCTTTCAGCAACCGCGCCCGCGCATCTAATGATGGGGTCTCTGACTGGACCTCGGCCATGGCCGCAGCATATCCCTGAAATTCTTACAAGTCGACCATTGACCAATCTAGCATTCTGGTCAATTATCGGGTGGGTCGTGGCCGGCCAATCGTCCCGGAAGGTCGGCGGCAACCCGAAGCTGAACCCAACGGAGGTCTCATGGCAGGGAGCACGCGCATTGGAGCCGTCGACGCCTGGGCGTCGATCATGGCCCCCGAGACGGCAGCACGGTGGCCCGACTCGTTCTGGCACATCTTCCGGAAGTACGGCGTCGAGCAGCGTTTCCGCCGCGGGTTCAGCGTCGACGAGGTGCTCCGCGAAATGGACGAAGCCGATGTCGACCTCGCGGTGATTTCGTCGTTCAAGTTCCTCGACACCTGGATTGTCTCCAACGACGAAAACGCACGCTACGTGGCGCAGGCTCCGGATCGCTTCTTCGGCTGCTTCACCGTCGACATTCGCGATCCCATGCCCGCGATGCGCGAGTTTCGCCGCTGCGTCGAGGAACTCGGAATGCGCGCCTTCCGCCTGGAACCCTACCAGTATGGCGACGGGCGCACGACGGCGCCGCCCCCCACCCATCGCATGTACTGGCCCTTTTACGTCGCCTGTTGCGAGTACGACATACCGGTCGCCATCCAGGTCGGTCACACCGGTCCCCTCCTACCCTCCGAGTGCGGCCGCCCGATCTATCTCGACGAGGTCGCGCTCACCTTTCCCGAATTGCGGATTCTCGGCACGCACGTAGGGAATCCGTGGGAGGAGGAGATGATGATCCTCGCCTGGAAGCACCCGAACGTCTACGTAGAAACCTCCGCGCGGCCCGCCCGGCACTGGCCGCAGCGCCTGCGCGAATTCGCCGGCGGCTACGGTCAGGACAAGGTCGTCTGGGCCACCGACTATCCGCTGCTGCCTTTCAAACGCACGGTGGACGACGTGCACGCCTGCGGCTTCTCGCCGGCGGCAACCCGCAAGATCCTGCGCGACAACGCGTTGCGCGTGTTCAAGATCGCGCCACGCAGCGAGGCCTGATATGGACATCTTCCTCAGCCCGGAACAGCGCGCCCTCAAGGCCGAGGTGCGCGAGTACCTCGACGGTGCCTACCCGCCCGAGCGCGTGCTGCAGATCGAGCGCGACCGGGAATTCCCCGAGGAGTTCTGGCACGAGTGCGGCCGGCGTGGCTGGACCGGTCTTCCCGTTCCCATCGAGTACGGTGGCCGTGGCGGCGGCGTGCTCGACCTCTGCGTGTTCGTCGAGGAAGTCGCCAGGACCTGCATTTCGCTCTCGACCCTGTACATCGCGGGCACGATCTTCGGCAGCCACGCCCTGCACATCTGCGGGACGCCGGAGCAGCGCAAGCGACTGCTGCCGCGCATCGCCCGCGGCGAGACCCGTTTCGCGCTGGCGATGTCCGAACCGGCCGCCGGCTCCGACTTTGCCGGTATGCTCGCCACGGCGCAACGTGACGGCGACGCCTGGCGCATCGATGGTCTGAAGGGGCCGATCTCCGGCGCCGAACGCGCGGACGTGCTGATCACCGCGGCCCGCACGTCGAGCGGCGGCGCCTCTCGCCAGCACGGCATCACGCTCTTCCTGGTCGAGCGCGACACGCCGGGCGTTACCTTTCAACGCCGCCACTTTGCCGCGATGAAAGCGCTCTGGGTGGCGAACGTCGCCTTCGACGGCGTTCGCGTCGAGGACAGCACTCGGCTCGGCCCGCTCGACGAGGGCTGGCTCAATCTCGCACGGCTCATGGACATCGAACGTACGGCGGCGTCGGCACAGATGGTCGGTGTGGCGCAGGCCGCCCTCGACGATGCGGTTGCCTATGCACAGCAGCGCCGGCAGTACGGCAAGCCGATCGGCGGCTTCCAGGGCATCGCCCATCCGCTCGCCGACGCTCTCACCGACATCAACGCGTCACGCATGCTGATCTGGTCGGCCGCCCGCAAGCGCGACCTCGAAGGCCCGTGTCCGCTGGAGGCGTCGATGGCCAAGCTGTTCGCCACCAACATGGCGGCGCGGGTGGCCACGGCGGCCATGCAGACCGCGGGTGCGGTCGGCTACGAGGCCGAGTCGCACTTCGTGCGCCGCCTGCTCGAAGCGCGGGGCGGCGAGCTGGGGGGCGGCACCAGCCAGATCCAGCGCAACATCATCGCCCGGCGTCTCGGACTGGGATGAGGCGTCCGTAATCAGCAGAGGAGACGTACCACCATGACCGAAGCGGTGCTGCTCGAAGTCAACGACCGGGTCGCCACGATCACGCTCAACCGACCGGAACGGCTCAACACTCTGGCCATCGACACGATCGATCGGCTCGTCACCCGCCTCGACGAGGCAGCTCGCTCGCCCGCCCGCGTCGTGGTTCTGGCGGGGGCCGGGCGCGTCTTCTGTGCCGGTGCGGATCAGGCAGAGATGGTGTCGCGCGCGGCGACCGACTGGGAGCCGATCGTCCGCCGCTATCTGGACCCCATCCGCGCAATCGTCGCCATGGAGAAGCCGGTCATCGCCGCGTTGCACGGCGACGCCGTTGGCGGCGGCTTCGGACTGGCGATGGCCTGCGACCTGCGCCTTGCCGCCGAGCGCACGCGGATGGGCGCTCCGTTCACGCGTATCGGCCTCGCCGGCTGCGATATGGCGACGGGCTGGTTCCTGCCGCGACTGATCGGCCTCGGCGCCGCCGCCGAACTGATGTTCACCGGACGTCTCGTCACCGCCGCGGAAGCCCGCTCCCTCGGGCTCGTCCATCGTGTGGTGCCGGACGTGGAGTTCCACGACGAGGTAACCCGGTGGGCGCAGCAGCTCGCCGTCGGCCCACCGATCGCGCACCGGTGGACCAAGCGGGCGCTTCACCGGTCGCTGAGTGCGAGCATGGACGAGGAGTTCGAGTTCGAGATCTTTGCCCAAGTGCACTGCATTCTGAGCGAGGACCATGCCGAGGGTGTGCGCGCTTTTCGGGAGAAACGCGCTCCGGAGTTCCGCGGTGTTTGAGCCGGACGAGGCTCAGCGCGCACTGCGCGCCGCAGTGGAGCGTTACGCGACGCGCGAGATCGCGCCCTACGCGCGCCAATGGGACGAAGCCGAACGCTTCCCGCGGGCGGTGTTCGAGGCGCTTGGCGAACTCGGTTGGCTCGGCGTCGGCATCCCCGAGGAACTTGGCGGCGCCGGGGGCAGCGCGATCGAACGGGCGCTTCTGCTCGAGGAACTCGCCCGCGCCTCGGCCGCCGTGGCTCTTGGAGTCTACGTCCATTCCGTGCTTGCGGCGGGCGCGCTCGCGACCCTCGCCGCGCCGTCCCTGACGGGCGAGGAGCTGCCCCCCCTGCTGCGCGGCGAGCGCATCGGTGCGTGGGCGTACGCCGAGCCCGACGCCGGCGCCGATGTGACACGGGCTCGGCTGAGCGCGCGCCGCGACGGTGACCGCTACGTGCTCAACGGCACCAAGCTGTACATCACCAACGGTACGATCGCGGACCGCATCGTCGTCGTGGCCAGAACCGGGGGAGAGCCGGGTCGCCTGAAGGGTCTTTCTCTGTTCCTGGTCGACGGCGATGCCCCGGGTCTGGCCCGCACGCCGATGCGTAAGCTGGGCATGCGGGCCTCGGACATGGGCGAACTGCACTTCACCGACTGCGGGGTACCGAGTGCACGGCTGATCGGAGCCGAACACGAGGGCTTCCGCGCCGCTCTGGCCGTGCTGTCGCAGGGACGCATCTACGGCGCCGCGCTCGCCTGCGGACTCGCCCGGGCAGCGCTCGACGCGGCGCTGGCGCATGTGCAGGTGCGCGAGCAATTCGGTGCGCCGCTCGCCGCACTGCAGGCGGTGCGGTTTTCGATCGCCGATATGACGGCGCAGCTCACCGCCGCGCGAACACTGGTCTACGCCGCTGCGGCGCGGGTCGTTGCACGGCGGAAGTTCGATGTCGAAGCCTCGATCGCCAAGCTGGTCGCGTCAGAGACCGCGACGCGGCTGGTCGAGCGGGCTCTCCACCTGCACGGTGCCCAGGGTTTCATGATCGAGAGCGCCGTGCAGCGATACTATCGCGACAGCAAGGTCTTCGAGTGGGGCGAAGGCGCCAACGAGGTGCAGCGCGAAATGATCTTCAGCGCCGCCGTTGCCGGCCATCGCCCGTGACCGCGCGTCAGGCGGTTCGCGGCGGTTGCCGAGCACGGATACCCTCCGAGGCGGGCCCGGAAGCGACGGTGCGACGGCGCGTTTCCCGCGTGTAACGTGGGAAACGCGTTACGCGCGCACCTGCGGCTCGAGTGCCACCATCGGCAGGTGGCAAGCCAGCGATCGCAGGTCCTCGTCGCTGCCGTCCACCTCGAAGCCGCACATGCGGGCGACGACCCGCACGGCACGGGGGTGGCGGCGGCCATATTCGACCAACACGTCCGCCGCTTGACCGGGATCGAGGCGTCGGGCGCGAGCGGGAAAATCACGTCGTCCGATCCTTACCTCGCAGGCGGGCCTGGCGGCGAGGTTTTGCAGCCAGTCGGCGCGCTGGCCAAAGCCCGCCGCGACAATGACGGTTCCGGTCGCCGGATCGCGGTCGATCACTTCGAGCACTGTTTCACGCGGTCTGCCGGAACGCCGGCCCCGGTGCCGCAGGAGCAGGAATCGGCGGCTGAGAAGAGACCCGAATCCCAGCCGGAAGACCCATATCGGCACGCGGTAGATGCTCCGCACGAGGCCGCGCGGCGGCGCCTGGGGCCGTACCTGCCGCATCAATCCGGGCTCCCGAACAACAGCGGCCGCTTGGCGACCATCACCACGAGCGTGAGCACGATCAACGCCGTCGCGACGGCGCCGGTGGCGGCCCAAATACGGGAAAGCCGCCGGTAGGCGCCGGGCAGACGCGTGGCCGTCGTTGCGGCACCGACGGCCAGGGCGTGCAGCCGATCCTCCAGGACGATCGCGAAGATCAGGATCGCCGACAGCAGAGCGAACAGAAACAGGGCAGTCAGGACGAACGGGTCGTTCCACGCGCGGCCCTGAAGGTGGGCCATCCAGAGGCCGGTCACCGGGAGGATCACCGAGGCGGGGATCAGAAAGACGCGATCGAAGCGAGCGATCCAGGTCAGTGCCGAGACGATTTCGGCCACGTTACGGCTGCGATCGGCGCGCGTCTTGGCGTATCCGTTGGCCAGCGAGACACCGACATACAGCGCCATGGCCAGCAGGTGCACGAGCCGCAGCACAAGGAAAGTTGTCATGGCTGGGCGCCGCAGGGGGCAGCCCGCGCGGTTGCTGCGGGCGCCAGCCCACCCTGAGAGAGGGCTGCGGCGTGCCGCAGTCTCCTCAGGGCGGGGCCGGGCTGGTCAACGCCTCACTCTTCGAGCAACCCGCAGCTGCAATCGTTCGGAACGGAGGGATCCTCCGGCCGGCACACACCGAGAGCGCCGTTAATCTGGCACGACGCGCCGCAGGGGCACACCGGCGGGACGATAAACACACACGTGCAAGCATTCGGATTTGCGGCTGTCGGCTGGCAGACGCCGACAGCGCCGCCCACCTGACACGGAGTGCCGCACGGGCAGTCGGGTTCCGGCGGCGTCACCACGCACGAACACGCGGGACTCGCCGGGTCGATCTGCTTGCACAGTCCCGTTGCGCCGCTCGCCTGATCCGTGCAGGTCGCCCCGCACGGGCAATCCGACACGCACACGCACCCCTGATCGGCGGCGTCGGGCTGGCACGCCTCGCCCGGATTCGGACAGGTTCCGCCGCACTGGTGGAAGCCGATCGGGCCGCACGGCCGTTCGCAGGTTCCGGCCGTCGTGCACATGGCCCCGGGCGCGGCCGCGCAACCATGGCGCCAACACTGCCGCGGTGTCTCCATCGCGCATCCGCCGGCACACTGGCAGCACACCGGCTCGGGGCACTGGCCGTTCACGCAGCGGTCGACCACGGCGCAGCCGGCCCGCTCGCAGCGCCGTGCCGAGGCGCACTGCCGGGCACCGTCCGGGCACTCGCAACACACCGGATCGCACGGGAAGTACGGCAGGCCGGTTGCCCTGCGCCAGTTCTCGCGCAGCGCGTCGCAGGCGCGGCCCGGATGACCGTCCGCACACCGAAGGCCGTTGCAGTAGGCCCTGCACAGGCCGGCCGCCGCACCAGAAAGGCCCGCGCACTCGCCGCCGCCCCCGCCGCCACTGCAACGCGGGTCCTGCGACGACGTGCAGGTGCTGGCGAGCGCCGTGCCGCCAGACGCGGTGCAACTCCGCGCCGTCTTGTTGGTGCAGGCCGTGCCGATGCAGCAGCCGGTAATCTGAGCCGACGCGCTTCGCGCCGTCCCGCTCGTCACCAGCACGAATGCACCGATGAGCAACGCACCACGGACAAAGAAAGCTTTCATCGCAGACCCCCTGTCGGCTGCTTCACATCCACACCACCGATCATCATCCGCTATCGGCGGCGGATTATGCGCCCCGAGGGCGCACACCGTCAACGGGTTTCTACCGCGATCCTGTCGACCTCACTCGAACGGCGAGGCGAGTGCGGGATTGGTCGTGAACGAGAGGTCGGTGAGGGTGAGAAGGAAGGCGAGGAGGTCGGCTTTTTCCTCCGTGGTGAGGCGAACCCCGCCCTGCGCCACGTTCTTCATCAGCGGGTCCACGGTTGCGGAGTACTGCAGCCCTTCGCTGTAGAAGTCGATCACTTCCGCCAGCGTCGCATAGCGATCGTCGTGCATGTAGGGGGCCGTGAGGGCGATATTGCGCAATGTCGGCGTCTTGAACTTGCCGTTGTCGGCCGCGTCGCCGGTTATGTCGGCCAGCCCCTTGCGTGGCGGCTCGGTATCGAGCCCGGTGTTGTGAAACCGGTTATCCGTAAATAGCGTCGTGCCGTGACAGTGAAAGCAGTCGCCGGTCTCGCTGTAGAACAGCATGGCCCCACGCCGCTCGGCGTCGGTCAACGACTCCTCTCCGCGCAGGTAGCGGTCGAGCTTCGAGTCGAACGAAACCAGCGTGCGCTGGAACTGGGCGAGGGCGTAGGCCGCCTTCCGGGTCGTGATCGGACCCGGCCCGAAAGCCCGCGTGAACATATCGAGGTACACCGGATCGGCCGCCACCCGACTCATGTCCGCTTCGAAAAACTCCTCGACCTCGAAGCGCATGACTTCCTCGAGCGTGCCCTGGACTTTCCCGTCCCACAGGAAG
The DNA here is from genome assembly GCA_023150935.1 of Candidatus Binatia bacterium. Lineage (NCBI taxonomy): Bacteria > Candidatus Binatota > Binatia (SeqCode) > Binatia bacterium. The sequence goes on from JAKLJW010000011.1 coordinate 104,823, forward strand.
GCGTCGGCGAACGCCAGGTTGATGTGCGCCAGGATCCCCGTGGTTCGGTTCGACGTGAACGCCGTTTGCTGCAGGTGGCAGGTTGCACAGGCGCGGTTTCCGATGCCGTCGAGTCGGCTGTCGTAGTACAGCCGGCGCCCGAGGGCCACGCCTTCGACGGTGGTCGGGTTGTCGGCCGGCACGATCATCGGTATGGGCACGTTGGCGGGCAACTCGATGACGTAGGGCTCGGGCACGACCGCCGGGGGACGCTGTTCCGGCGGACCGACGTAGCCGAGCGCAAAGACGTTCCAGCCGTTCTGTTGGGCGGTCCGCTGCGCCGGGGCATTGCCCATCATGCCCGGCATGTAGTCGTTGAAGTCGTAGACGTTCGGGTCCTGCAGCCACTCCGCGATGTCCATCGCGATTTCGACCTCGACTTCGTCGTCGTCCACGTCGATGGCGAGATCGGGCAGTGCCACCGGCACCGAGTAGTCCATGCCCATCAGCATGCCGGTGTGGAGCTTGTAGTTGGCGATTTGCTGCTGGCGGTCGACGAACCGGCCTTCGAGCTTCATATAGTGGTAGCCGCCGCCCATCATGTCCGGCCACTCCATCAGCGATTCGGGCGGTCGCACGAAGGCGTTGCTGACGTTCTTGGCCCTGGGGATACCGAACACGAACGACACGCCCGTGTACGAGCCGGGTGGAATCGGTGTCGACGGCGTGTACTGCAGCGTGGCCGGCTCCGCGAGGTCCACGTAGTGGATGTCGTCGAGCCGCACGGGATCCATGCCCTCGCGCTCGAGCACGAAATCGGAGACGAAGTACTGCAGTCGCATCACCCCGTAACGATTGCCGGCGGCATTGGTGTATGGCGTGTCGGGCCCGATAACCACCGGTCCGGTGAGTCCGACCACGTGCGCAAACGAGAAGCTCACCACGCCACCGACGGGCACCAGGGTCGGCGTAGGAGTGGGCGAAGAAACGGGAGGCGAGGTCTCTGTCGCCGAGGGCAGCGGCGAGGCGGTCGCCGTCGGGGCGGGTGGGCGGGTTGGGGTCGGGTCCGTTTTGCTGCCGTTACCGTCGCCCCCGCAACCAGCCGCCGTGGCGATCGCCAGCGTCAGTGCCATCGTCAGGCCGGGCCATCTTGCGGCGCGCCGCCACGCCGTAGTTCTCTCCATCGCATCACCTCCTCGGGGCGGAATCGATCGCGATCCGCCTCGTCGTTAGTGGCGGCAACCGTACCAGTCGGACGAGATTAGCGGGACGAGGCAAATTGTCGCATCTTCCGCCGGCGCGTGGGGCCGTCCGGGTGCCTCTTGCCAATGCCTGGCGAGGCGTGGCGTAGTGCGCGCATGATGACATCCAGGCGGCCCCGTCACTGGTCGGTTATCGGTCCCGCGCCCGTTGCCGAGCTCACCGGCATGTGCCGAATGCTCGAGGCCGCCGGCATCCACGGTGTGTTCGCCCCGCAGGTGCTCGGACCGCCGTGGATTCCGCTGGCAGCGGCGGCGGCCGCCACCGAGCGCATCCTTCTCGCCAGTGGCATCGCCATCGCGGCCGCCCGCAGCCCGTTCGAAACCGCGATGGCCGCGATCGATATGGATCGGCTCAGCGGCGGCCGCTTCGTCCTCGGCCTGGGTACGAGTGTGCTGGCGTGGACCCGTGGCATCTTCGGCTCCACCGTCGAAAAGCAGGTTTCCCACCTGCGCGAGACGGTAGACGCCATACGTCACATCGTCGCCGGCGCCCACTGCGGTCTGGCGCCCTTCGAGGGCGAGTTCTACCGTGCCGATTTCCGCGAGTTGCAGCCGACGGCGCCGCCCGTGCGGGACCGAATTCCGATCTGGATCGCTGCGCTGCGCTCCCGGATGGTGCAGCTTGCCGCCGAGGTCGGCGACGGCCTGATGGGCCATCCGATGTGGTCCGTGCCGTGGACGATCGAGCACATGCGGCCGGCATTCGAGACGGCGCTGGCGAAGGCCGGACGTCGCCGCGCCGACGTCGAAGTGAACCTCTGGTACTGGGCGGCCCCGGGGTCCGACATTCGCCAGGCGCTCGACGACTCGCGGCCGACGATGGCCTTTTACGGCGGTGTCGCGCAGTACGAGCCGTTTTTTGCCGCGCACGGCTTTGCCGAGGTGGCGCGCAAGCTGCAGGTCGCCGTGCAGCAGGGGGACTATCGGAAGGCCGCGCAACTGGTTCCCGACGAGATGGTCCGTACGTTCGTCGCGATCGGCGGCCCGGAGGAGATCCGTGCTCATTTCGCGCCGATTGCCGAGTTTGCCGACTCCCTCTGCATCGTGCCGCCGGTTTACACGCTACCCCCGGAAAAGGTGATGGCGTACGGCGCCGCTGTCGCCGCGGCGATGTACGGTTCGTGATCGACACGGTCTGCGGCTGCACCCAGGATGGAGGCGATGCGATGCGAAACCCACCGCAACTGGAGCTCCTCTGCGAATACTACGCCACGCTTGCCGAACCGCTGGTGGTCGGTAACGGCCCCTACGGGATGCGGCAGATCTTCCACGTTACCGGCGGGGAGGTGACCGGTCCGAGGCTGCGCGGTCGGGTGCTCCCGAGCGGTGCGGATTGGATTCTGCTGGGTGCCGACGGGGTTGGCCGGCTGGACGTTCGTGCCGCCATGGAGACGCACGACGGCGCCGTGCTTTACGTGCACTACGTCGGGGTATTGCACCTCAACGAGGCGACCATGGCGGCGATGGCGGCGGGCCGAATGACGGAGTTCGGCGAGACGATCTTCTACGTGAATCCGCGTGTCGAAACCGGCGATCCGCGCTACGCCTGGCTCAATGGGGCCTTCCTTCTCAACCAGGGCAGGGTCGGACCCGGTCGCGTGGAGTACCGGATGTTCGAGGTGAAGTGACTTCCGGGGGCCGTCGATGGCGAGGAAAGTCAAGCAAGAGAAGCGCAAGGGAACCCCCTCGATCGAGGAGACGGCGCGGCGCATTTTCGCCGAGCGGGCCGCGTTCTATACCACCAGCGTGGCGCACACGGATCCGCAGGTTCTCGCCCGCGTCGTTGCGCTGGCAGAGCCGGCGCCGGATTGGTCAGTGCTCGACGTTGCCACCGGCTCGGGGCACACGGCTTTCGCTCTGGCCCCCCACGTCCGCGACGCAGTGGGCACGGACCTCACCCCGGCCATGCTTGCCGAAGCGACGCGGCTCCGCGCGGCGTCGGGCCGTTCGAACGTCCGCTTCGTGGTTGCCGACGTGCACGCGCTGCCGTTTCCCGCCGCCACCTTCGCGCTGGTCACCTGCCGACGGGCGGCGCACCATTTCTCCGACATCGCACGCGCCATCGGAGAGATGCACCGCGTGCTGCGGCCGGGGGGTCGTCTGGTCATCGACGATCGCAGTGTTCCGTCCGACGATTTCGTCGACGCCTGTATGAATCGGCTCGATGTGTACCACGACGAGTCGCACGTCCGCGAGTATCGCGCCGACGAGTGGGTACAGATGCTCGAAAGCGCCGGTTTCGTCGTCGAGGTCTCGGAGCCGTATCGTAAACACCGCCCGCTCACGGCCCTCACGAACGGGGTCTCGGCGGCCAATGTTGCGGGCATTCATGCTCTGCTCGACGCGCTCACCGCGGAGGAGCGCGTTGCCCTGAACCTGTGCGACGTGGACGGCGAGCCCTACCTCGACCATTACTTCGTCCTGGTGGCCGCGCGCCGCAGTGTCTGAAGCGGCGTTCCGGCGACCGGGGAAGGTCCGGCTGGCCGGAGATCGGCTTGCAGGCACGACCCTGGCCCAGTTAGGCTGCGCCCGCGGCCCGCGCGGGCGGTGGGTTGCGGATAGGACACGAAGAGATGACGCAATGGCAGATCGACGTGGGCGACGCGGACTTCGAGACGGCAGTCGTCGAGCGTTCGAGCGCGGTTCCGATCGTCGTCGATTTCTGGGCGGAGTGGTGTGCGCCGTGCCGGCAGTTGGCTCCCATGCTCGAACGGCTGGCGGATGAGCATCGCGGGGCCTTCGTGCTCGCGAAGTGCAACATCGATCAGAACCCGGCGGTTGCGTCGGCGCTGGGCATTCAGAGCATCCCGACCGTTCTCGGATTTCGCGATCGTCAGGTCGTTGCCGAATTCGTCGGCGCGCAACCGGAAAGTGTCATCCGGCAGTTTCTGGAGCAGGTGCTGCCCGGCGAGGCCGATCGGGCGGCCGCGGCCGCGGCCGAGGCGTTGGCGGCGGGCCGGAACGCGGAGGCCGAAATGCAGTTCCGGCACGCCCTTGAGTTGGATGCGCGTTGCGATCGGGCGCGCGTCGGACTGGCCGCCCTCCTCCGCGATCGTGGCGAGTACGTCGAGGCATTGGACGTGCTGGAGCGCGTCACCCTCGGATGGTTGCGCCACGAGGCCGACCGTCTGGCGGCAGAAATCCGGGTGCGGCAATCGGGCGGCGGAGCCGATCTCGCGGCGTTGCGCGCGCGGGTCGCGGTGGCGCCGGCCGATTTCGAGGCGCGTTTCTCCCTGGCGCAGGCGCTGGGGAGCGGCAGGCAGTACGAAGCGGCCTTGCGGGAATACCTCGAGATCGTGCGCCGCGACCGCGCCTGGCATGACGGCGCGGCACGTAAGGCCATGATCGACATCTTCGATCTTCTCGGAGGTGACGACCCGCTGACCGGCAGGTACCGGTCGGAACTGGCGAAGATCCTGTTTAGTTGAACCGCGGCATCGCCGGGTCAAGGGGGTGCTGCGTGGCGGCGAAGACCGTACGCGCCCGCCGTCCGCCGCGAGGTCGGTGTGGAAAAACGACTGTGGACCGCCTATCGTTCGGCCACCGATGGACCAAGTGACAGCGAATACTGCGCCCCTGGCGGCTACCGGCGCCGCAACCCTGCGCGACGTCGTCAAACTCCTGCGGCCGACGCAATGGGCGAAGAATGCCGTCCTGTTTGCGGCGCTGATATTTTCGAAGCATCTGTTCGTCCCGTGGGACGTTCTGGTGACGGTGCTGGGATTTTTCGCTTTCTGCGGCGTTTCCAGCGGCGCGTACGTCATGAACGACCTGCGCGATTGCGAGCGCGACCGGCAACACCCCTTGAAGTGCTTGCGGCCGCTGCCGGCCGGCCGCGTGAGTCAGCGTGCGGCGGTCTTTCTCGCCCTGGCGCTCGCTGCCGGCGGACTTCTCGGCGCGGCGCTACTGGATCCCGCCTTCGCCGGTTTGACGCTGCTCTATGTGATCCTGCAAGTGGCCTACACGTTCTGGCTGAAGGAAGCCGTCATCCTCGACGTGATGGCGATCGCCAGCGGCTTCGTCATCCGTGCGGTCGCCGGGGGGGTGCTGATCCACGTGCCGGTGTCTCCGTGGCTGATCATCTGCACGTTCCTGCTGGCGCTGTTCCTCGGCTTTTCGAAGCGGCGCCACGAGCTCATCCTGCTTGACGACCGCGCCATCGAACACCGCACCAGCCTGCGCGAGTACAGTCCGTACTTTCTCGATCAGATGATCGCCGTGGTCACGGCGTCGACGGTGGTGGCCTACGCGATATACACCGTCTCGCCGGAAGTGCGCGAGAAGCTCGGCACGGAGAAACTCTACCTCACCATCCCTTTCGTCTTGTTCGGCATATTCCGCTACCTCTACCTGGTGCACCAAAAGGAGGAAGGCGGGAATCCGACGCAGTTGCTGTTGAGCGATCGGCCGCTGCAGGTGGACGTGGTGCTGTGGATCGTGACGGCGGCCGTGTTGCTGTACGCCCAGGTATGAGCGACCTCGCTCGCATATCGCGCGGGCGGCGCGTCGAGAAACCGTGGGGCCACGAGCTTATCTGGGCCGAAGGGACGCGATACGCCGGCAAGTTGCTGCACATCAAGCGCGGTTGTCAGCTCAGTTTCCAATACCACCGCTGCAAGGAGGAAACCATCTACCTGCTCAGCGGCGCACTGGCGCTGGAGGTGGCAACGGGGGACGAGGAAAGGCAGCAGATACAGCTCGCGCCGGGCGACAGTTATCACATACCGCCGGGCCTGCGGCACCGAATGACCGCAGTGGAAGACTGCGTCGTATTAGAAGTATCCACGCCCGAGCTAGACGACGTCGTGCGCCTCGAAGACCGCTACGGTCGGGCCGGCGGATGAACGACGGCGCCGGCGAGACTAGTTGAGCTGATACGTCAATCGGGCCGAGATTTGGCCCCGATCGCCGAAGAAACCCGGCCCCTGAAATGCCCCGCCGATCTGGACGACGTCGAGACCGAGCAGGAGCCAGTCCCGCCAGCGATAGGTCACTGTAGGAACGACGGCGTAGGTGCCGCTGACGTACTGAATGTAGGTCAGGCGCGGCGTCAGGCGACCGTGCAGGTAATCCGTCTGCAGGCTGAATTGGCCGAAGGCCTGCACGGTTGGCAAGTCGACGTAATCGCCGGGCGAGGTTCCGCTCCGGCCGGGTTTGAGCTGGCCATTGTAACGAAAGTCCTGTCCCGTGCTCGACTCGGAGATGTTCCACGACCCGACGACGGCACTGATGAGCGTAAAGCTGTTGGACGGATTGAGCGGGCGGATGAAGAAGAAGCGGTCGAAGCCGACCTCCCAGCGGAAGAAGTCGGCGCGCGGCACGGTGCCGGGTTTGGTGAACGGCTGCAGCGAGGCCGGGTCGTTCTCGGGGATGGAGAGGTTCTTCTCGGGGACGAACGCCGCCTCGTTCAGAAACCCGACGGCGTTCAGACGCACAATGCCGTCGGCGGGTTCGAAGAAGAACGTCGCTCCCAGGCCGACGACGTCGGCGAGCTTGTGCACCGTTTGTACCGTGAAGACGTTTCCCTGGGTGGTGGCGGCAAGGCCAAGGGCTTGCGGCACCGGGACGTTCGGGAAGGTCGTGTAGTACCAGGCGCTGACCGTGTAATCGCGGGCGACGACGCTTTGTAGGCGCACGCCCCAGCGGCTGTTCTCGATGTTCTTGGAAGGCTGCCGGTCGAGCAGGACGAACTGCCCGTTGACGATGGAAGGAATAAACGACTGCGGGTCCTGGCCCGGTGGCGAGTACGGACTGGCGCCCAGAATGGGCGTTATTCCCGTATTCGTGTCGAGATCGCCGGGTACCCAGTAAGCCTCGACGAACCCGCTGGAAAGCGGCCCCAGGGTGCTGAACAGGTTGACGCTCGTCCGCAACGTCCAGAGCGGGATGCGCGCTTCGTCGAGGCCCTGAAAGATGCCTGGCACGGCCAGTGTCAGGTCGAAGGGGTTGTTCTGGTCGAGCAGCGCAATCGTGTCCGACTCGCCCCAGGAGATCGCCTGGCGGCCGATGCGGACGAACACCGGTCCCTTGCTGTAGCTCAGGTAGAGCTCGTTGATGCGTTGTCGGTTCGAATAAACGCTGCGTGCGTTCTTGACCTCGAGGCCGGGGTAGACATCGTAAATCGACTCGAAGCGCTTACCGGGGGCCGGCATGCAGATTTGATTGCGGCCGGCGCGGACGGGGCACCGGAAGCTGGATCCTTCTATGAACCACGCGCGCCGCGGCCTCGCGGTGAAGTCGTCGAAGGTCTTGTTGGTCTGGCTGGCGGCGGTGGCGAATTCGGCGGCACCGTAGTCGTAGACGCCGTCATAGAAACCCCACGCCGCCAGCCGACCGGAGAATTCGTCGGGGACGATCCAGGCGAGGAAGGTGCCGCGGAGACCGGTTAAGTATGGCGTCAGTTTGGCGTCGAGCTCGGGGTTGTAGAAATTGCGATTCTGAACCAGTTGGCCCGCCTTGGTGACCGGTTGAGTGTCGCCTTCCGAGTCGAGAGTACGCACGCCGAATTGGCTGTACACCCGGGCGCGAAGGACCCAATTCTGCGCGTCGTCCAGATAGAGGGCCCCGGCGGCCGGAGCCAGCGCAAGGAGAGCGACGATGACGACCAGTACGACGCCGATCCGGCGCGCTGGAATGATCGTTGTGCGCTGTCGCAAGTCGTTCACGCCCTGCCTTCCGTTTCGCCGGGTTAACGCGGTTGCCGGGCAGCGGGTAGTGCGAGCTGCCGGGGCGTCTTGTGTCGCGGGCGCACGCCGCTGTCAAGCCACGGTGTCCGCCGCGCAACTGCCGCCGCAAGCCGTCACAACGGAATAAGTCCTTAACTTGCTTTATTACACAAATCCTGTATAGGATCGTATCGTGTCGGTCGGGGACGCCGGTGACGGCAGCGCCCCTCGGGGCGCAGAAGGAGGATGAAGATGACCAGGAGCAAGACAATAGTGGCCATCGTGGGAGCGATGTTGCTGGCGGCCGTTGCCACGGCGCCGGTATCCGTCGCGATGGCGGAGGAAAGACTCGTCGACATCAACAGCGCTTCGGTCGGGCAATTGGCCGAACTGAAGGGCATCGGACCCGCCAAGGCCGAGGCCATTGTGGCCTTTCGCGACAAGAGCGGGCCGTTCAAGTCGGTAGACGATCTGCAGCAGGTAAGCGGGATCGGAGAGAAGTTGCTCGCCACGCTGCGCCCGCAGATTACGGTCGGGCCTGCTGCGGCCGCGCTGGCGCCCGGGGCTCCGGCGGCGGCTGGAAAGAAGTAACCCCGTTCAACCCATCAGGCGGACCCGGCCGGCACAGACCCGCGTCCGCACGGTTATTGCGCTCCGCACCGGAATTGCGAGTCCTGCTAGCTGGCGTGGCGCAGGTCTTCGCGCCCCGGCTCTTCGGCGGTCCCGGCGCTCGGGTGGTTTCCGTTCGTCCATTCGATGCGGCGGTAGTCGAATCCGGTAGTGGCCGCGAGGTGGAGCTTGAGGACGTCGAAATACGGGGACAGGTCGAAGTCGCGCGGGGTAATGAGTGCCGGATCCTCGGGTTCGTAGACGGCGCGGCGGCCGTTGCCGTTGCGCCGCAGCACCCGGTCCACCCACCCGATGCCGACGGGGCTATCCGCAAGCGTCACCCGGGGTAGAACCGGATATCCGACTCTGGCGAAGGCGCGAGCCAGCATGGTCGAACATACCAGCGTTTGGTCGGGTTTGAAGTTAAGCGCGGTACGTCGAAAGCGCCCCGGGATCAGGCTGACGGGGAAGAAATACAGTGCCAAAGCGACGACGTGACGAATGCTGTAAGGACGGCCGAGCTGAGCGACCAGCTCGCTCAGAATGCGATCCAGATCGTCTCGCCGCAGGTTTCGGGGGCGGCACACTCTGAGGTTGTGTTTCTCGTACTTGGACAGTGGGACGCAGATGACGCCCTTGCCGTCGAGCGCTTCGATAAGCAGGTGCCGGGCGTCATTGCCGAGGTCTGCGGCCAGCGCCGTTGCCAGATCCGGGCACAAGCGGCGCAGCTCGTCGCCGATGTACAGGGCGCAGTGCGACCAGGAGCTTTGGGTCAGGTAGCGAATGACCTGGCTGACGCGTTGATCGCCTTCGACGAGGAGCACGTCGCCGACGCGCAGGCTCGCCTTCATGCCTTTCATGTCGTTGGGTATGCGTTGCTCGTACGAGCGCAGCGGCTGGGTCAGCAGGCGCGTCATGGTTGCGACCGCTCGCCGCCTGATCCGACCATGGATCTTCTTCAGGCGCCGCATGCAACGACGCTACCTCAGGTCGCAACTTTCAAGCAATAAAAAAACGTTAGGGCGCTTAACGCAGGGCGCTGGCGGTGCCGACTATCGTCTTTACGCCGTCACCCTTCTCGCACCAGATGTCGACGTGGGCGCGCGACCGCGCCCCCTCGGCGACGGTGTCGCGTTCCTGGGCCCAGACATGGAGCCGGTCCTCGGGCCACACGACATTCACCAGGCTCACGGCGAGCTTGCCGCCGTGGAACCAGCCGTCACCGAACTCCCGGGTCATCAGCTCGGAAAGGAAGCAGACGGACATCATGCCCTGCACCACCACGTCGGGGAAACCCATCGCGCGGGCCATCTCGCGGTCGGTGTGATAGTTCCGGTGGGGACCCGAAAACGCCTGACACATCTCGAGCGTGATGGTCTTTTCCACGGGTCCCAGCCGGGCGCCATGGCCGGCGCCGATGTCGAAAGTGCGATCCGCCCGCTTCTCGCGCTCCTTGTCGACGATGACATCGCCGGCACCAGTTTCGCGCAGGAAGCTCTGGTGCGTGCGGCTGCGTTGCAGCCAGCGCCCGTCGGGCGCGGTTATGAGCACTTCGTTGACCAAGTAGTCGCGGTTGCGCCTTACGTAGCGTTCCACCACCGTCGAGTGCGTGCGGACGGTGTCGCCGATGCGGAAGGGATGGAAAATTTCCCACTCCTGTTTCGCGTGCAGGTTGCCGATGAGGTTCGGCAGGTACCAGCTCAAATCGCGGTACACTTCCGAGTGAAACAGCAGCGCCGGAGCCACGGGAGCGCCCGCTCCTCCGGCATCCGCGTAGACCGGGTTGCGGTCCTCGGTGCCGGCTTCGTACAAGCGCACCATGTCTGCCGTGATCGTGCATTCCCGGCCGCCGACATCGCGCCCGACGTAAACCCCATATGGATCGTGGAATGCGGTTGTCATTTGTCGTCCACCCGGGGCGCGGAGGATAGGTCGGCTTTCCCCTGCGGTCAATGAGTATGGCCTTGCCGGTGCCTGCGTGGGCGGGGGCGATGATCAAGGTTGTGGGGGCCGTGCTGCCGGTTGTCGCCGCGCCCGGCGTGCTGGGGCACGTGACCTCGTTGCTACTCAACGCGGCGGTACCGTCGCCGAGCGGCGTCTGGGAGCGCCAGCGCGTCGGCCGGCATGCGTTCGGCACTGCTCGCCCGTGGCGTTACATTTTACGCCTCTTCAGGAAGTCGTGTGGGTAGATCTGGGGGACTTGTGGTGAGTTTGCGCGTGGAAGACGGGGTGGGGGCGGCGCGGGCCGGTAACGAGCCAGGCGACGCGGTGGGGCGGGGTGTCTGCGAACACCGCGCCCGCTGGCGCGTGCGGGCGACCTCAGATCTTCGGCAACATGCAGGTCAGAACCTTCAGTCGCAGATACTCCTCGTCGCGCAGCCCGTACGCCCGGCGCTGGATGACGCGGATCTTGTTGTTCAACCCCTCGACGAATCCCAGGGAGACCTTGTTCTCGGGACAGCAGTAGGCCGCTACCCCATCCCAGTGTCGTTCGATCATCGCGGCGAACTTCTCGTAGGGCTCCAGCCGCTGCCACTTCAG